>JAZSNJ010000089.1:0-4705 GCA_045536355.1 Clostridia bacterium
AAACCCTTTTTTACCCGCAATACCTGTAATTGTTTTAGGCTTGTTGCCATCCACAGATTCCGCAGTTATTAAAGTTCCTTTATCCTCTGGTGCATTTGTATTTCTTATGTTAATAGGTATTCCTGCTTCTCTTACAGGGAAAACTGCGTCTTCGTGTAAGACTTCAGCACCCATATAGGAAAGCTCTCTTAGTTCTTTATAGGTTAAATATTCTATAACTTTTGGATTTTCAACTAGTCTCGGGTCTGCCATAAGCATACCAGAAACATCTGTCCAGTTTTCATATATGTCGGCATTTAGTGCTCTTGTAACGATTGAACCTGTAATGTCCGAACCGCCTCTTGAAAATGTTTTGATTTCACCGTTTTCTTTTATACCATAGAAGCCAGGAATGACTGTCTTTTTGTTTTTGCTCAATTTGTTTTTAAAATTGTCATACGACTGCTTTGGTTTAAATGAGCCATTTTCATCAAATATAATACATTCTGCAGCATCTAAAAATTCTGCCCCTATATACTTTGAAAAAACAATTGCATTAAGGTATTCCCCTCTGCTTGCAGCGTAATCAGCCTGATTGCTTTTAATAATATTTTCTTTGATAGATAAAAATTCGTCTTCAAGATTTAAGTCAATTTCAAGGTCGGTTATAATGTCATTGTATCTTGAGATAATCTGATTAAAGATGTTTTCAAAACATTCTTTATTGTTTCTGTTTTCAAACGCACTGTATAAAAGATCAGTTACCTTTATATCTTCTTTAAATCTTTTACCGGGTGCAGAAACAATTATGTAATTTCTGTCATTATCACTTAAAACAATATCTTTAACCTTATTCATTTGTTTAGCGTCAGCAAGTGAGCTTCCGCCAAATTTTACAACTTTTATACTCATGTCAAAGTATTCCCCTTTTAATTTAGATGTTAATTCCCTGCTGTTTCATAAGCTCAAACATTACTTTTTCATGAGCCTCTTCCATTGGTGTTAAAGGTAAGCGGAGATAGTTATCGCAAAAACCCATTTTAGCCATTGCTGACTTAACAGGAATAGGATTAACCTCGCTGAAAAGTGCATTTATAAGCGGTAAAAGTTCAAGTTGCAACTTGGTGCTTAATGTTGTATTTCCACTGAAGTAACTATCACAAATCTCAACAGTCTTTTTAGGTAAAACATTTGATAAAACTGAAATTACACCTATACCGCCTAACGATAATACAGGAACAATCTGGTCATCATTACCTGAATAAATATCAAGTGCTCCGTAGGTTCTTGATGCAATTTCTGCTATTTGTGATATGTTTCCGCTTGCTTCTTTAATTGCAGTTATATTTTTATGCTGTGCTAGTCTTTCGCAAGTTTCGGGCAAAATGTTAATGCCGGTTCTCGATGGTACATTATATAAAATTACAGGTTTTTCAGAATTGTCGGCAATTTTATTGAACATTGTAACAAGTCCGTTTTGTGTTGCCTTGTTATAATAAGGAGTAACAACAAGCATACCGTCTGCTCCAATATCTGAAGAAAATTTGGTGAGACTTACAGCATAGTCAGTATCATTACTTCCTGTTCCTGCAATTACAGGAACTCTGCCATTTACCTTATCAACAGAAAATTTAATTACATCTCTGTGTTCTTTGTCGGTAAGCGTAGAACCTTCACCAGTTGTACCCGCAATTACCAAAGCATTTATTCCTTCTTCAATCTGCCATTCAATTAATTTTTCAAATTTATCATAATCAACACCTTTTTCATTAAGTGGTGTTATAAGTGCAGTAGCGACACCTTTAAATAATGTGTTTTTCATAATGCTTTTCCTCCTGTAATCTTTTATAAAAATACTCTACCAATCATAACACATAGAATAACATATTTTTGTTTATTTGTCAATATTTTAAGCTATTTTGTCAATACTTTTAAAGGTGTATCCCATCTCCTCCCATTTTGTTAAAAGTTCGTCTAAAATATCTGCATTAGTTTTAGAGGTTGAGTGAAGAAGAACTATTGCTCCGGGATGAATTCTGGTTAAGAGTTTTGAATATGCCTGTTCCTTTGTGGGTTGTTTATCTTCTATCCAGTCAACATAAGCAAGCGACCAGAAGAATGTTTTATATCCAAGCTCTTTGGCAAGAGCCAAATTGTCTTCTGAAAATTTACCTTGTGGTGGTCTGTAAACCTTTGGCATATCTTTACCGATTAACTCTTTATAACTGTTTTCTATTCCGTTCAATTCTTTTTTAAAGCTTTCTATATCTAAAATTTTTGACATATCAGGATGGCTTGTTGTGTGGTTTCCAACTATATGTCCTTCGCTGACCATTCTTTTTACTATATCCGGCGCTGTCTTTACATAATTGTCCACTAAAAAAAAGGTAGCAGGAGCGTTATGCTTTTTTAATGCATCCAATATCTTTTCTGTATTACCATTTTCGTACCCTGCATCAAATGTTAAATATATAACCTTTTGACTTGTGTCTCCCACATAAAAAGCATCATACTCTTTTAAAAATTCAGAATCAGCATTACCCATAGGAGTTTCACCGTTTGTTTGATAGCTTAATCCCCAGTCATTATTAAGGGCTGTAGAAAACACATCTTTCATTTTAAGTCCAAGACCTGTAAAAAGAAACAAAAATACTGCCAAAAAACTTCCAAGTGTTATCGCAATTCTTTTTTTATCCATAATAAATATCATATATTTCACTCCCTTTTCTTAATTTTATTTTAAACATTGAACAAATATGCTATTTGTGGTATACTGTATATAATTAGTTTGAAAGGAGAACGAAATGATACTACTAAGTGCATCGAAAATTAATAAAAGCTATGGTACAGATACCATTTTAAACGACATTTCGTTTTCTGTTAACTCGGGCGACAAAATCGGAATTTTAGGTGTAAACGGTGCCGGGAAAACGACTCTTTTTAAAATCATTTCAGAAGAACTTGACCCTGATTCAGGATCAATTTACAGAAGTAAACAACTTAAAATAAGCTATATGAAACAGCATATTGATTTTAATTCTGAAAACAATGCTTATGATGAAGTTATGACTGTTTTTGCTGATTTGATAAAAACAGAAAAGGAACTTGAAATATTAAACAGAGAACTTGAAAATAATCCTACAGATGAGCTTATTAAAAAGCAGTCCTTTCTTAATGAATATTTTATAGAAAACGGCGGACTCACCTATAAATCTATGGCTCTTTCTGCATTAAAAGGACTTGGCATTCCAGAAAACGAAATACATCTTCCCGTAAGTGTTTTAAGTGGCGGCCAAAGAACCCGTGTTATGCTTGCAAAAGTTTTGCTTGAAAAAGCAGATATTTTGTTTTTAGACGAGCCTACAAACCATTTGGATATTGAGTCTATATCATGGCTTGAAGAATTTTTGGGTGCATATAAAGGGAGCATAATGCTGATTACTCATGACAGATACTTTTTAGACAAAGTTACCAACAAAATATTTGAAATTGAGCATCACAAACTAAAGGAATATAACGGAAATTACAGTTACTATATTACCAAAAAAACTGCTGACGAGGCAGCAGAAGCCAAAGATTATGCGTTAAAAGAAAAAGAGGTTCAAAGACTTCAGGGAATTATAAAACAGCAAAAACAATGGAACAGAGAAAAAAACATTAAAACTGCCGAAAGCAAACAAAAAATGATTGACCGTATAGAAAGCACTATGGTAAAACCTGAAAAAACTTTAAGCGATATAAAATTCCGTTTTAATTTTCAGGAAGAATGTGCAAACGATGTTTTGATTACTGAAAAACTGTCAAAATCATTTTCGGGGACTCCGCTTTTTAACAATATTAATCTTGATATTAAAAAGTCCGAAAAAGTATTTTTGCTTGGTCCAAACGGTTCAGGTAAAAGCACACTCTTTAAAATTATTTTAGGTCAGCAAAGGCCTGACAGTGGTAAAATTAAAATTGGTCCTAGGGTAAAAATCGCATACTATGACCAGACACAAAGCGATCTTAATTTAAACAAAACCATCTTTAATGAAATTCAGGACTCTTTCCCCTATTTAACTAACACAGAAATAAGAAGTGCACTTGCTTTATTTTTATTTAAAGGTGAAGATGTTTTTAAAGAAATTTCAACACTTTCAGGTGGAGAAAAAGCAAGAGTTTGTCTCGTAAAGCTTATGCTTTCAAAATCAAACATACTCTTTTTAGACGAGCCTACAAATCACTTGGATATTAAATCAAAAGAAGCTTTGGAAAATGCACTTTCTCATTATGACGGAACTTTATTTGTAATATCGCATGACAGATATTTTATTAACAAACTTGCAAACAAAATTTATGTAATAGGTTTAAACGGTGAAAAATGCATAAAAGGCGGATACGATGAATATTTGTCAATGCAGGAAAATAATGTGGTAAAAATAGAGACTGTAAGTGCAAATAAGCTTGATTATAAAAAACAAAAAGAATTAGACTCTCTTAAAAGAAAACTTACAACTAAAGTTACTCGTGCTGAAGAAACTATTTTTTCTTTAGAAGAAGAAATTGAGAATATAAACATCAAAATGAATGATGAAGAAATCTCAAAAGATTATGAAAAAATAGTAGAGCTTACAAACATTTTAGAAGAAAAACAACATCTTTTGGAAAATGCTATGACAGAATGGGAAAACGCATCAAAAGAATTAGAATCTCTTTAAGAGTTTTGCATACTTTTTAAATAAAAGAA
>JAZSNJ010000167.1:0-2713 GCA_045536355.1 Clostridia bacterium
GATTCAGATGTAAAAAGTCTGCGATTTGTCATATTATTCCCTCCTGATTTAAAACAAATTGTAAAGTGTTATACCTGCATAGCTTACCAGCGTTACTATTAAACCTGCTGTAATAACGCCAAGGGCTATGGCAGGAAAAGATTTTTTAATTCGCATATTTAAAAAGGCTGCAATCATAGCACCTGTCCAAGCACCTGTGCCGGGAAGAGGAATTGCTACAAACAAAAATAGTGCAAGAGTCGAATACATTGTAACTTTGTCTGCTTTTTGTGCAGTCCTTCTTTCTACTTTTTCAACTATATTTTTCAAAAAAGTGTGCGCTTTAATCCAGTTGAAAACCGGTTTCATATATGCAATTATAAAAGGTACAGGCAAAATATTTCCCAAAACAGCAAGTGTAAATGATTTCCACCATGGAAGACCGTATGCAAGTGCAACAGGCAGCGCCCCCCTTAACTCTACAACAGGGACCATGGAAATTAAAAACACCGCAAGTTCCTTACTGATATAATCAAAAATTATATCCATTTGTTTTTGCCTCCTTAAGTTTTTTACAATACCAGTTTATTTTAACATAATACGACAAATATTGCAAGTTATTTTTCGGTAAGTTTGACTGCCACTACAGTCATATCATCACTCCTTTTATTGTTTTGGTTGTATGCAGCTTTCATTATTCCGTCAGCAAATTCTTTAAGGTTGTTTGAAAACGATGCGCCGATTGCTTCAAAAAGTTCAGCTTTGCCACTAAAGCAGTCGCTTACTCCGTCAGTCATTAATATCACTACATCTTTATGTTTAAGCCACACCTTTTTATTTTCATATTTTACTTCGGGTAAAATTCCTGTAGGCAAACTAAAACCTTCTACCGGTTCAATCGAATTTTCCCTTACTACATATGAACAAACACCTCCTGTTTTTATAAATTCACACTCACCTGTATAAAGGTCTGCAACCAAAATATCAAGTGTTGCATAGCTTTCATCAAATGATTTTAAAACAAGTACCGAGTTAACAAGTTTAACTGCATTTTCCTTTCTTATGCCGCTGTTTATAAAAAGGTCTAAAAGTTTTACGGTTTCCATGCTTTTTTCATGAGCCAGTCCGCCTGTTCCCATTCCATCGCTTAAAGCTACAATGCATTTGCCGTTTTCGGGTCTTATTATGGCATAACTGTCGCCCGATACTTCGTTGTTTCCTGCTCTTATTTTTGAAACTGCTGTGTTTATCTTAAAGGTTTCATCTTCTGAAAGCTGATAAAAACAACTATCATCTTTTATATAAGAATCAACCACTCTCATATTCTTATTTAAAATTTTGTTGGTTGCAGCTATAATTAAAAGCTCACCTGTTTTTCTTTTGCCCTGATGTCTTATTCCTATTTTAACTGTGTATTTCCCGTTAATGTCTTTTGAAATTGTTGCTGATGTTACATTTACGCCTGTCTTGTCCAAAAGCGTTATTAGTTCTTTTTCCAAATCAATTTCAAAGGTGTAGCTTTTGGTGAAATCTTCTGCAAATGCGTCTATTGATTCTGATACATTCAAAAGCTGATTTTTTATAACTTCTTTGCTTTCAGTTATTTTACTTTCCCATACTGTGTTAATCCTGAAAATTTCATACACCTTATTTGTTTCTAAAACTATCTTTGGAATATTTATACAAAAATTTTTAAAAGCATAGGGTAAATCATACTCGGCACAAAATCCTCTTTTTTTAATTGTCTGTATCATAGAGTTTAAAATTTTATCTGTAAATTCTGCTCTGGTTTTTTCACAAACTCCAAAATTGTTACATTCACTGCAACATCTTCTTTTGATTTCCGTTACTAATTTATCGTTTGTAATTGCAACAGCTGTACTCTTTTTTATAAGTGCTTTAGATAAAGCCTCTACAGCTGATGATATTTGTTTTAAATTGTTAAACGCTGTTTGACGCATAAATTCCACCCTTTTGAGTTCAGTTTGGCTTTTTTCGGGATTTAAAACCCTTATTCTTGTTTTTAATGTTTCTATTTTTTTTGCAGGAGTTAATAAAAACAATATACTCCCTGAAAATATTTCATATACATTAATTAATATGTTTTCCGAACCATTTACATAAAATGTTATTACTGCATTACTTATCAAAAAAGCTGAGACAATCCCCAATTTTTTATATTGTTTAGAAAGACCTGCAAAAAATGCACTTATAGAATAAGATGCTACCGAATAAAGCATATAGCTTTGTGATAAAGAAGATATAAACCCAAGAATTGTACCGGCAAGTCCTAAAACACTTACATCAAAAACCATTGCCATACACAAAATTATATAAACGCTTATTATTCCTATTGGCTTAATATTGTAAAACAGTTCTACTCCGCTTAGCGATGAAAGAGCAATACAAAAAACGGTTACGACCGAATACAGTTCTCTTTTGCTTATGGTTTTTCTTAATTTCGAAGATGAGAAGTATCCTGCATACAGCTCATAATAGTCTGATATAAAATAGGTTAATATAACTTCAAGAACAATTATAAATATGTAATAGCTTAAAAACCCGCCCGAAAGGCACCTTAATGTTTCGGTAAAAAAAAGAAGTGAGATACATACGGTTTTTCTTACTGTCTTTTTTTTGATACCTTGTCCAAAGCAATGAAAAGGGCAATGATAACCAGTTGCAGGAGGATAGAAAAATGCGGTTCATGAATCTCCCTTTAATATATATCCTG
>JAZSNJ010000015.1:0-6704 GCA_045536355.1 Clostridia bacterium
ATAAAGAGAGAGTTTACAATGTTAGGTTCTCTTTCCTCTTTTGTACCTGTAAGAGCCCATGATTTGTCGTATTGTTTAACTTCGCCAAGGTCAAGTGAAACAGGTTCCATCATCTGGCCCATTGTACCGTCAGCCAAAATCATCGATGTCATTCTGTATTTATCTGCAAGGTCAAACCCTTTGAATGTAAGGCTTACCATTTCCTGAACAGATGCAGGTGCTAAAACGATCATCCTGAAATCACCATGTCCTGCACCTTTGGTTGCCTGGAAATAGTCAGACTGTGATGGCTGAATACCGCCAAGACCAGGGCCGCCTCTCTGAACATTAACTATTAAAGCCGGTAAATCGCAACCTGCTAAGTATGATATACCTTCGCTTTTAAGTGCAATTCCGGGGCTTGAAGAGCTTGTCATAACTCTTTTGCCTGTTGATGCTACACCAATAACCATATTGATTGCGGCAATTTCACTTTCTGCCTGTAAAAACACACCACCGTCAATTTTTGGAAGTCTTTTTGACATATATGCAGCAACTTCTGTTTGTGGTGTTATAGGATAACCAAAATAATGCTTACAACCTGCCATTATAGCAGCTTCTGCCAATGCTTCGTTACCTTTCATTAAAACTTTTTCACTCATTACTTACCCCTCCTTATTTCTCAACAGTAATTACGCAGTCAGGACACATAGTTGCACAAAATGCACAGCCTATGCACTCTGACATATCTTTTACGCCTGCAGGGCGATAACCTTTTGCATTAAGTTCATCTTTTAACTCTACAATGTGTTTTGGACAAGCAGTTACGCAAAGTCCACAGCCTTTACACAAATTTTCTTTAAATGTAACCTTTGCCATTTTTATTCCTCCTGTTTAAGCCAAGACTGTCTTACAAACAGTTTAATTGGCTGAATATTATTAATACAATCAAGTTCTTTTACAAGGTCTTCTTTAACACAAGTCATTTTTATGGGGAGATTTGTTATTTTAGAAATTTCATTTGCATATTCTAAAGACGAAAGAACATCTTGTTTTGTTGTTTCTTCACCAAGGTTTGAATTGTTGACTATTGCAGTAAATCTAATACCTGATGCACTTTCAATTTCTTTCATAACCGAAACTGTACTTATTGCATCTTTGGTAAGTGGCCTGAACTTATTAATTACAAAGAGTATTTCATAATTGTTTTCCTTTTTCAAAAAATCCACATATCTGCCAAGTGCCAGTGCTCCCCTGTCATCGCCGCCGACATCTAAAACCCCTATTGCCGTTTTATCATGAAAAACAGAATATATGTCTGCGGGAAGCGCAGGTGTATCAACATTTGTGTTGGCATACTCTGAACATATAAGTCTTATGCCCTTTTTGGATAACATATCTTCAGAATCTTTTGTTCTGAAGTATGGATTTACGATATCAAGGTCTGCAATAACAACATTTTCTTTTTCACGAGATAACATTAGTGCATAATTTATTGCAATGTTTGTTTTCCCGCTACCGTAATGACCTAAAAAAACCGTTATTCTTTTGTGTGTTAAATTTCTACTGTCCATTGATATTTATCCTCAACTTCGCCCCACTGAATTCCTGTGAGTATATCATAAAGCTTTTGAGTTACTTCACCAATTTCATTGTTGTTTATGGTGTAAGTTTCACCACCGTAATAGAGCTGACCGATAGGTGAAACAACTGCAGCTGTACCACAGCCCCACGCTTCTTTTAACTCTCCTGATTTCATAGCTTCAACAAGTTCGTCAATGCTTAACAATCTCTCGCTTACATTATAACCTTCACTTCTTAAAACTTCAATACAGGATTTTCTGGTAATTCCGGGTAAAATTGAGCCTGTAAGCATTGGTGTTACAATTTCATCGCCAATTTTGAACATAACATTCATAGCGCCTACTTCTTCTATATACTTTCTTTCAACACCGTCAAGCCATAACACCTGAGTAAAGCCTTTTTGTTCAGCCTTTTCACCTGCTCTGTTTGCTGCAGCGTAGTTACCTCCGCATTTAGCGTAGCCTGTACCGCCTTTAACTGCTCTTACATCATCTTCTTCAATCATAATTTTAACAGGGTTAATACCTTCTTTGTAATAGCTTCCGCTTGGTGATGCAATAATTACAAATTTTGCATTAACAATTGAGTGAACTCCTAAATGTTCATCGTTACCAAAAAGGAATGGTCTTAAATAAAGTGATTCGCCTTTTCCTGAAGGTACCCAATCCTGTTCAACTTTAACAAATTCAATTAATGCCTGATAAAAATCTTCTTCAGGAATTTGAGGAAGTCTTAATCTTTCGGCAGATGAGTTCATTCTTCTTATGTTTTCAATAGGTCTGAAAAGCTGTACTTTGCCATCTTTTCTTCTGTACGCTTTTAACCCTTCAAAAATTTCTGCACCGTAATGGAAAACTGTTGCTGCAGGATGAAGTGTTAAATTGCCGAATGGAACAATTTTTGCATCATGCCAACCTGTTTCTCTGTTATAATCCATAACAAACATATGGTCAGAAAAAATCTTTCCAAAGCCTAAATCTTTTGTTGCTTTTTCTTTAGGCTCAGTTGTTTTAACAAATTCAATATTCATATTTATCTTCCTTCCTTTAAATCATTAATTTCATTTATATCGTATGGAGTTGTTTGATATACATAATAGTTAAGCCAGTTAGAATAAATAAGATTTGCGCCTGACCTCCAGGTAGATACAGGCTCTTTGGTTTCATCATTACCCGGGAAATAATTTTCAGGGATTTCGATTGGAAGCCCTGCTTCTTTGTCTCTTATATATTCTTTTTTAAGTGTATTTGTGTCATATTCAGAATGACCTGTTATAAAAATCTGTTTTCCGTTATCTGTTGAGATTGCATAAATACCAGCTTTTTCAGATGATGCTAAAATTCTTAACGCCTTCACTTTTTCAACATCTCTTCTTTTTATTGTTGTATGTCTTGAATGTGGCACTAAAAATTCATCATCAAATCCCCTAAAAAGCATCGAGCCTTTTCTTTCAACCTTATGGGGAAACACCCCAAAAAGTTTTTTATCCAAAGGATATTTTTTAATACCATAGTGATAATAAAGCGCTGCCTGTGCTCCCCAGCAAATATGAAATGTGCTATGAACATTAGTTTTTGTCCATTCCATAATCTCGCAAAGTTCCTGCCAGTAATCAACATCTTCAAACTCTAGTTGTTCAACAGGAGCACCTGTTATAATCATACCGTCAAACTTTTTGTCTTTAACATCATCAAAATGCTTGTAAAAAGTTTGAAGATGACCTTTTGAAGTGTTTTTAGAATTATGGCTTTTTGTGCATATAAGCTCAATTTCCACCTGAAGCGGTGAGTTCCCCAATAGCCTTGAAAGTTGCGTTTCAGTATCGATTTTAAGTGGCATTAAGTTTAATATCACAATCTTGAGTGGTCTGATATCCTGAGTTATGGCCCTTGTTTCGGTCATAACAAATATGTTCTCTTTGTTTAAGGTTTTAACGGCCGGTAGTTCGTTTGGAATCTTAATTGGCATATAAAGCTTCCCCCTAACCTTCTAAAGCCTGTTTAATGTCATTTATAATATCTTCTTTATTTTCAATGCCGCATGAAAATCTGATTAAGTTTGGTGAAATACCTGCTTTAATCAATTCTTCGTCTGACATTTGTCGGTGAGTAGCACTTGCAGGATGTAAAACACAAGTGTGAGCGTCTGCTACATGAGTTGCGATAATACCAAGTTTTAATCTCTTCATGAACTCTTCGGCATCTTTTCTTGTGCCTTCGAGTTCAAAACTTACAACTCCACAAGAACCATCTTTCATATACTTTTGTGCTAAATCGTAGTATTTGTCATTTTTAAGACCACAGTATCTTACTGATTTAACTTTAGGATGAGCTTCTAAAAATTCAGCAACTGCCTGTGCATTTTCGCAGTGTTTTTTCATTCGCACATGAAGAGTCTCAAGACCTAAATTTAAAATATATGCATTCTGCGGAGACTGTATTGAGCCAAAATCTCTCATAAGCTGTGCAGTAGCTTTAGTAATAAATGCGCCCTCTAAGCCAAATCTTTCGGTATATGTAACACCATGATAAGATTCATCAGGTGTGCAAAGGCCAGTAAATTTTTCAGGATATTTTGTCCAGTCAAATTTGCCTGAATCTACGATACATCCGCCAACTCCTGCCGAATGACCATCCATATATTTGGTGGTTGAATGAGTTACTATATCTGCGCCCCATTCAAATGGTCTACAGTTTATGGGTGTTGGGAATGTATTATCTACAATAAGTGGTACCCCATGTTTGTGTGCCATATTGGCAAATCTTTCAATATCTAAAACCGTAAGTGCAGGGTTTGCAATAGTTTCTGCAAAAACTGCTTTTGTGTTATCTTTAAATGCGTTTTCAAATTCTTCATCAGTGCAGTCAGGCTCAATAAATGTAAATTCAATACCCATTTTTTTCATTGTTACTGCAAAAAGATTATATGTTCCGCCATAGATACAAGATGATGACACAATATGGTCGCCGCAAGACGCAATATTAAAAATACTGTAAAAGTTTGCTGCCTGACCTGAAGATGTAAGCATCGCAGCTGTTCCGCCTTCTAACTTACAGATTTTTGACGCCACATAATCATTTGTAGGATTTTGAAGCCTTGTATAAAAATATCCACTTGCCTCTAAATCAAACAGTTTTGCCATGTCGGCACTTGTATCATATTTAAAAGTTGTGCTTTGAATAATAGGAACCTGTCTTGACTCCCCGTTACCTGGGTTATATCCACCGTGAATACAATTTGTTTCAATATTAAAGTTATTCATAATATCCTCCTTAATTTTGCAACTGTCTCAACCTTTGTTGTAATAATGCAAAAACAGTCCTGCTGAAAAAGCAGAACCGTTTATGTTTAAACATACATAAAATTCAATATATTAACCATATAGCGGTTACTTTTTCTTAAGTTTAGTTTTATGGGTTAGACATCATTTGCTATAATATCGTCTAAAGTTTCGCGCTTTACTGCTACATAATCAAGTCCGTCTTTAAGCATAACAACAGGCGGTCTTTGTATGCGGTTATAGTTAGATGCCATGGAATAATTATAGGCTCCTGTTGTTAAAACTGCCAGTATATCTCCTATCTTTGGTATAGGTAAATCTACATTTTCCTGAATAATATCCCCACTTTCGCAACATCTGCCTACAACAGTGCAGTGAAACTCGTTCTTTTTATTCATTTTTTCTGCTAAATACAAGGTGTATTCTGCACCATAAAGAGCAAATCTTGGATTGTCAGACATTCCCCCGTCAACAGACACATAGTTTTTGTATCCGGGGATTTGTTTTATTCCACCTACTGTATAAAGTGTCATACCAGCATCAGCAACAATGCTTCTTCCCGGTTCCATAAGTATATATGGGAGCTTTACATTCATCTCTTGGCAGTATTTTTTAACAAACTCTGAAACTTCGCGGATATTATCCTCAATATTAATATAAGGGTCAGTATCTTTATATCTTACGCCGTAGCCTCCACCAAGGTCTAACACTTCTGTTATAAAACCATACTTTTCTTTAACCAGTTTTATAAAATCAATCATGATTTTTGCACCACGCAAAAATGTATCAGAATCAAACACCTGTGAACCAATATGACAATGAAAACCAGTCAAGTTAACATTTTCGAGTTCTAAAATACTCTTAAATGCTTCTTCTGCTTGTCCTGTTTCGATAGCCACTCCGAATTTTGAATCAACTTTACCTGTGTTAATTGCTTCGTAGGTATGAGTGTCAATTCCGGGAGTCAGTCTTAACAAAGCTTTTTGCTTTATGTTTTTTTCTTTTGCAATCTTATTAATTAATATAAGCTCGTCTAAACTGTCTGACACGAAATAGCCAACCTTATTTTCAATTGCAAATAAAATATCAGAAGGTGTTTTGTTGTTGCTGTGAAAATGAACTTCCTCCATTGGAAAACCCGCTTTTAAAGCAGTATATATTTCCCCTTGTGATACAGCATCAACCCCTGCATTTTCTTCCTTAACTATTCTGTACATCTGCTTAAAAGATGCTGCTTTACTTGCATATATTGGCTTTGCCTTACCGTCAAAATACTTATCCATAGCATTAACATAAGTTCTTAAATTTTCACGGATTTTATTTTCATCCATTAAGTACAAAGGTGTACCATATTTCTTAGCAAGTTCTGTTACATCAACTTTGCCAAAGGTAAGATGCCCTTTTTCGTTTATATTAAGATTGTCGCATATCATCTTTATCAACACCTTTAATTGAATTCTTTATAAATTGCGTTAAGTGTGTCTACATAGTCTTCCTCACCAACGCCTAAAATGATGTTAAGTTCGTTTAATCCCTGGTCAATCATTTTAATATTGATACCCGAAGAAGCCACAGAAGAAAATACTCTTGCAGCAGTACCTTTTTCCCTTATCATACCAAGACCTACTACTGCAACCAAGGCAATACCATCTTCAACATCAACTGTATCAGCATTAACCTCTTTGCTGATTTTTTCTAAAAGAGGTTTTTTAATATCTTTGATAGAATTGGTTGACACTATAATACCCAAGCTGTCAATACCTGATGTTAAATGTTCAAATGGTACTTTATATTCTTCTAAAACCTGGAGTATCTTTCTACCAAAACCTACTTCAGAGTTCATCATATCTTTTTCAACTAT
>JAZSNJ010000159.1:0-4860 GCA_045536355.1 Clostridia bacterium
TTAAAGGATTTAAATATTCTTCAGATTCAGAACTTCAAAAAGATTTTGAAGAAACCTTTATGTATGATGAAACAGATGACCAGTTAAAGAGTATCATTCAGGTTAAAAAGGATATGGAAAGTACAAAGCCCATGGATAGACTTGTGTGTGGCGATGTAGGTTATGGAAAAACTGAAGTTGCAATAAGAGCTGCTTTTAAAGCAGTTATGGATTCAAAACAAGTTGCTTATTTGGTTCCTACAACCTTACTTGCAAGGCAGCACTATGAAACCTTTTGCCAGAGAATGAAAGATTTTCCTGTAAATGTTGAAATGCTCTCAAGATTTCGAACTAAAAAACAGCAAGAACAAATTATTACTGACTTAAAAAAGGGAAAAGTAGATATTGTGATAGGAACACATCGAATTTTAAGTGAAGATGTAGCATTTAAAGATTTGGGGCTTTTAATTATTGATGAAGAACAACGATTTGGCGTAAAACACAAAGAAAGAATAAAAGAATATAAAAACAACATTGATGTTTTGACGCTTACTGCAACACCTATTCCCAGAACGCTTAATATGGCTATGACTGGCCTTCGTGATTTCTCAGTATTAAATGAGCCGCCTAAAGACAGACACGAAGTTCAGACTTATGTTATGGAATATAATGATGAAACAGTAAAAAATGCTATTAAAAAAGAAGTTGCACGAGGCGGACAGGTCTATTACATTTATAACCGAGTTGAAACAATAGATTCTGTTGTAAGGAGACTTGCAAAACAGCTTCCTGATGTCAGGTTTGTTGTTGCACATGGCAAGATGTCCGAGCGAGAACTCGAAAACATAATGATAGCTGTTATGAATAAAGAATATGATGTTTTGGTTTGTACCACAATTATTGAAACCGGGCTTGACCTTCCTAATGTAAACACTTTAATCGTTGAAGATGCTGACAGATTTGGCCTTTCGCAATTATATCAGTTGCGTGGTAGGGTAGGGCGTTCTTCGCGCCTTGCTTATGCGTATCTTACTGTAAAGAAAAACAAGGTTTTAGATGAGGTTGCGGAAAAAAGATTAAAGGCCATTAAGGAATTTACTGAGTTTGGTTCAGGAATTAAAATTGCAATGCGTGATTTGGAAATAAGAGGGGCAGGTAGCGTGTTAGGTAAAAACCAACACGGACATATGAATCAGGTCGGATACGATATGTATTGCAAACTTTTAAGTTCTGCTGTAAAAGCCTTAAAAGACGGAGAAGAAATTGAAGAACAAGTGCCTCTTACTATTGACCTTTCTATTGATACATTTATTCCTGATGAGTATATTAAAGACTCTATGACTAGAATTGATGTTTATAAGACTATTGCATCTGTATCAGATGAAGAAGATGCATCTTCGGTAATAGATGAACTTATCGACAGATTTGGTGAAATCCCAAAAAGTGTCATAAACCTGATAGACTGCGCATTAATAAGAAATTTAGCAGAAAGTTTAGGAATTTTAGACATAATGCAAAAAGGTAACGATATCATTATGAAACTAAGTCCTAAAACACCAATGGAGGCTGTTATGGAATATGTGTCTAAAAACAGGCTTGATTGTTATCTTAATTCGGGAAAAACAATTTCACTTGTTTATACAATTAAAAGAAATACTACAAAAGAACTTTGTAAAAATTTAAAGTCAATTTTAACTGAAATTTTAAACTTAAAAGGGGAGAATGACAAATGAAAAAAACAATCGCATTATTAATAATATTGGTTTTGGTTCTTTCAGGATGTTATTTAAATGATGCTGATAATAATGAAACAGTTGTAGGCTCTGTTAATGAAACGCCCTTATCTCTTGATGATTACTGCGAAATTTTAGATAAATCTTTAAATTTTGTGTATTCAACATATAAGGAGGGGAATGTAACAATTGATGAATTCTTTGAAAATGCAAATGTTGAGGACACACCTGCATTTGAATTTGCAAAAGAATATGCCTATAAAACTTTGATTGATATTGAAGTATGTGCCCAACTGGCTAACGAATACGGAATTTTTTACGAAACTTTAGGTTCTGAAGGCGATGATTATAATAAGGGTAATACAACAGTTGAAAAAAAGATGTTGGCGCAGGATGAGTTGTTCAAATTCTTCAAAAGCGGACCTGCCGCACCTTGTTATGTAAAAAGCTCCGAAGTAAAAGATTTTAAAGAGACAAATCCTGAATTTTTCAAAAAACCTCAGACTAATTATATTTTATACAGAGAAATTTATATAGGTAAGCAAAATGCATTAGGCGAAAAATATTCTTATGAACAAATTAAAAACAACAGAGCATCTATTGCTAAAGCTTATGAAGAATTGTCAAGCGGTGCTGACTTTTATGAAGTCTGGGGAAAATATGACGAAGAAAAAGTAAATAGCAAAGATGTGTTTGATGGACATAGACTTTACACTGATTCAACTTATGGAACAAGAGCAGAAATAATTAAATCACTGCCACAAAATGGATTTAGTAAAGTTTATGAAACAGATTCGGGATACAGTATTTATTATATAGAAGACATTGTTGAAAAAACTGATGCGGAAATTGAAGAAAGTGTAAAGGAAATGTTGGAACAAAACAAATTTAAAGACCTTATACAGGAGTTAAAAAAAGACTTTGATATAACTAAAAAAACAAATGTTATAAAAAGCATAAAATACAATAATTAGAATTTTTAACTGATATTTACATTGAATTCGCCTTCGGATTATGTTAACCTTTTTAGTGTACGGAGGTGAAAGTAATGAAAAAAACTACTTGTGCAGGGCTTCTTGCAGCTTTAGTAATTGCTACAGGAGTTAACGCAGGAGCCAAAGAAATTAAGCCAAATTTTATTTTTAAATCTTACAAAACTTATTTTAATTGGGATAAGCTTAATAATTGTTTTGGAAGTCTTAAAGATAAAAATTGCATTATTCCGGAACTAAAACCGGAATTACCTGAAACACCCGAAAAACCGGAAACAAATGTTCCCGAGCAAGATACAGATGATAAACCGGTTCAAAAACCTGAAAATGATGAAACTCAAAGCGCATCAGCGTATGAACTTAAGGTGTTGGAACTTGTAAATATTCAAAGGGCAAATAACGGTCTTGAAAAATTAACATTAGATGCTGCTTTATCTAATGTTGCCAGAGCTCATAGCATTGATATGGCTAAAAATAATTACTTTGCCCACGAAAACCTTTCAGGTCAAACACCTTTCGACAGACTCAAAGCAGCCGGAATAAAATATTCTTACGCAGGTGAGAATATAGCAGCAGGGCAAACAACGCCTGAAGCAGTTGTAAATGCCTGGATGAATTCACCAGGACATAGAGCCAATATATTAAACGCTAATTTTAATAAAATTGGTATTGGGTATTATAACGGTGGTTCTAAGACTCATTACTGGACACAGGTGTTTACTTCTTAAAACCTAAAGAGACTTGCTTAATGCAGGTCTCTTTTTTATGCTTTGTGAAAAAATGTTTAAATTTTAAATTTTATGTTTATTTTTATAGAAAAAAGTAGTATAATTACAGGTAGCATTAAAAAGGGTGGATGTAAATGGCAAATTTATTACTGGCTGTTAAATTTACTATAATTGCTGGTTTATGCATTTTGCTTATTGGTCAGTTGATACCAAGAGAATATGTTAAATTTAACAGATTTCCTTACAAAGGCGCAATATGGGAAAATAATGGTAAAATTTATGAAGAAAAGTTTAGCGTTTCAAAATGGAAAGGTAAGGTTTTGGATATGAGCAAGTTTTACAAAAAAATGTATCCAAAAAAAATTACGAAAAGACCCGATTTGCAGTCTGTTAAAAGATTGATTGCTGAAACTTGTGTGGCTGAGTCATCTCATTTCTTTTTGATACTGATTAGTCCATACTTACTATTTAAAATAGGAGGCTTGTTAGGGCTTTTTTATATGCTTTTATACATATCGGGGAATGTTCCTTTTATAATAATCCAAAGATATAACAGACCTAGACTTATAAAACTTTATGATAAGTTTTCCAAAAAAGAAACTGCTGATAATGACTTGCATAGAGTGGAGGCTTAATAATGTTTGACCTATACAAAGATTTTACTTTAAATAAAATTACCGAAAAACAATTTTCTCACATAAAACTTTTACTTTTTTGGCCTGTATATGGAATAATGTTTTTACTTTTAGAAAGGGTTTTACCTCTTGAATTCACCTCGATTTTTTGTAAAACTGATGCATTTATACCATTTAATGAATACTTTGTTATTCCTTATTATATGTGGTTTGTATATTTGATAGGTATGCTCTTATACACATTTTTTAAAGAGCCGGGGGCTTTTAAAAAATATATGTGGTTTATAATTATTACATACTCTATTACTGTTGTTGTTTATATTTTATATCCAAGCTGTCAGAATTTAAGACCTGTATCATTTGTAAGAGATAATGTGTTTACTCGTATTGTTTCTTTTTTATATTCTTTTGATACAAACACAAACACATGCCCGTCTATTCATGTACTTGGAATGGTAGGTGTGTTGTATGCATCGTTTAATATCAAGAGATTTAAGCATATCTTGTGGAAGGCGTTTTTTATAATATCTGCCGTATTGGTAAGCGCATCAACTGTTTTTCTAAAACAACATTCAATAATTGATATTTATATAGCACTTATACTTTCTGCTATCACTTTAATATGTATGGAACTATACTACAAAAAGCAGTTAAAATCAAAAACTGAAAAAGAAAATAAAGACGGTTGTTCCTAAACGAAACAACCGTTATTTTTTTAATTAATCACCAAAGCAAACGCCGATAGCTTTTGCCATTTTAACAAGTTCGTGGTCTGCAGTAACATTTTTTGTTT
>JAZSNJ010000067.1:0-6260 GCA_045536355.1 Clostridia bacterium
AACAGAGTTTAAAGGCTTTTCCGATGTTGAAGCAGGTGTTGTTGATTGGGCACTTTCAACAATAAGAATTAAAAGTGATAATATTGAAAGACTTGTAAGTTTAGCAGGTAAGATTTTAGACGCATGGCGTAAGTATTCTGATGAAGAAAATGAAATTTTAGCTTATACTGACGCTCCGCATAATACAATTACACCAATTGCCAGAATGAGAAATGGGAAATATGAGCTTGACCTTATTTTAAGAAACAACAGAACATCAGAAGAACATCCACTCGGAATTTTCCATCCACACAGCGAGTATCACTTTGTTAAAAAGGAAAATATCGGTCTTATTGAAGCTATGGGCCTTGCAGTATTACCACCAAGACTTATTACAGAGTTTGGCGGACTTGACGATGCAAAAAAGGCACAAATTGGAAATGTGTTTAATAATATTTTGGAAAACTGCGGAGTGTTCAAAGATACTACTATGGGAAATAGTGGAATTAAAAAGTTTATAAATTCTGTTGAATAAAATAAAAAAGCAGGAAACTCTCGTTTTCTGCTTTTTTTGCTAAAATTTTTCACAAATTTATGTTATAATGATAAAAAAGGAGTGTTCTTTATGAATAAAGTGTTTGAAAAACTTAAAAGCAAGGCAAAACATCTTCCTTTAGTATATATTATAATAGGGGTTTTAATGTTTTTTATGCCGGGTATTATTTTAAAATTATCAAGCATTTTTTTAGGAATAATGCTGATTTTAGAAGGGGTAGATAAAGCAAAGAGGACCAAATCTTCAGGAGTTTTTTATATTATCTTTGGTATAATTTTTATTTTAAACACTAAAATTATAGGGAATATGCTATCTAATCTTCTGGGTATCATTTTGCTCTTAAAAGGTGTTGAAACCTATAATAATGCAAAACAAATGAAAAACTTAAATATCAGAGGATATATGACCCAATATGTTTTTGCCGTAATAACAGTTATATTTGGTGTAGTTATGTTTGTTATACCATTTAGTGCAGCAAAAATCATAACAAGTCTTATAGCGCTTTGCTTTATATATTTGGGTATTACCCAGTATGCAATATATTCATCGGTCAAAAAATTAAACGCAGAGATAACAGATGCTGATGAAACATACACCACATTAGATTAGTAATTTGACATATATTTTCTAATTTGGTATAATTTAATAGAAAGCAGAACTATAACAACAAGTTTAGGGATGGTGTTATGAAAAAAAGAGCCTTGCTTTATATGACTAAAAATGAAAATGTTTCACACTTTGCCTCAAAGCTGTTAGAACAAGGTTTTGAGGTTTTGGCGTACGGGAAAACACTGGAAGTTTTAAGAGAAAATGATATACAAGTTCTTGACTTTTCGGAAATTTCCCAGGCTGTAAAGCCTGATAAATCGCCTGACCTTTTGCAGGATGAAATTGTTTATGGTATTACTGCCAAGAGGTCAGATTTGGAGCAAGTGTCTTTTATAAGAGAAAGAGAAATTGAACCTATAGATATAGTTTGTGTGAACTTTGAAGAGTTCAGCGATTTAAAAAAAATAGCTCAGGCAAAGGAAACATCATTCCTTTCTTTGATAGATTTTGAAAAAATCAATATTATCAGCATGGCTATTAAAAACTATGAAGATGTGGCTATTTTGGTTTCACATAGTGATTATGATAAAGTTTTGGAAGAAATCAGTGAAAAAGGTGAAGTTTCACTGGAAACAAGAACAAACTTAGCCTCAACAGCGGTTTCGTATATTGCAAATTATGTATCTCTTTTAGATGGATATTTTATGAAACTGTCAACCGGCAATGTGTTTCCACAATACTTTAATTTGACTTTCACAAAAGAAAAGGAACTTACTTCAGGAGAAAACACATATCAGACAGCAGCACTTTATAAAGACAGGGGGTTTAACTCTGATGCTTTTGAGGTTTTTGGAACTAACAGTGAAGGTTACAGCTCGGTAATTGACTTAAGTTTTGCATATAGTATCATAAAAGATATTAAAGAGCCTTCTGCAATTGCTGTTAAGCGTGAAATAATATGCGGGGCAGGAACGGGTTTTGATACATATGATGCCTGTACCAAAGCATTTAGAAGCGAAGGCGTAAATATGAACGGGGCTGTTTTACTTTTAAATTCTTTAGTTGACAGGAAAACTGCACACGAAATAATAAAGTTTGCCTTTGAGACGGTTGTAGCACCGGAAATTACAGAAGAGGCAATGGAAGTTTTTAAAGAAAAACAAGGTCTTAAATTAATAATTAATAAAGGCGAGTTTTTGAATTCTTATGCCGATATCTTTTCTGTCAAACAGATTTCGGGTGGCATGGTCGTTCAAAGTGCAGACACTAAATTATCAAATGCAAATGAATTTTTGTATGTAACAGCAAAAAGGCCTGAAGAAAATCAGGAAGCCGATTTAATGTTTGGTTTTTCTTGTGTAAAAGGATCAAAATCAGTGTCGGTTGCTTTGGTAAAAGATGGTCAGGTTGTAGGAATAGGTCAGGGACAGTTAGATATTTTAAAAGCATTAAAAACAGCACTCGATACTGCAGGCGAGCAGGTAAAAGGAAGCGTGTTTGCAACAGACACCGCAATAACTTCCCCTGAACTTATTGAGAATCTTGCACTGTTGGGTGTAACTGCCATTATTCAGTCAGGAGGAACTGTTAACACTCAGGATATAATTGATGCTTGTAACAATCTTGGAATTTCCATGATGGTTACCAACACAACTTATTATAAGAATTGAGGTCTTTGAAGTTTGAAAAAGTTATTAATTTTGTTGTTTGTACTTTTATCACTAACCTTTTCAGTGTCGGCTGAAGACATTTATTATAATAACACTACAATTCCTGACTTCGGGAAGATTTATAATATAGAATGCGACAGACAAAGAACAAATGATAAAACCTATTATTACCACATACAACAGTCTTATGATTATTTGCTGGAAGAGTATTTAACTTTGCTTGAAAAAGAGGGTTTTAGTCTTTTAAAATATAACAAAAACTCAAAAACCTACACAAAGCCTGACGGGTCATTTATAACAATCAGACCTTTTAAGCAAAGCGGAGAGTTTTCAGCAACACCAACCGAGCAAGAATATCTTGTGAAAATATCAGCCTATTACGATTGGGAATATGATACCATAGAGGAAAAACTTTGCTATAATTCAGGGAATGACAATGAGTATATTAACCTTAACATAGGGAAAAAAGAAATATATTTTAGTGATATAATTGAGCTTATAGCTGATAAAGATGTTTTCTGGTCGGTTTCTGATACTTCATTGATTAAAATAAAACCGTCAAGCAACAAGCTTGTTATAATACCTCAAAAAACAGGAAGAGTTAAAATAACTGCTACAAATTTAAAGGGTGCAAAAACTGAATGTGTTTTAAAAATTCAGGAAGATTTACAAGACGAAATAAAAAAGAAATCCAGAAGGGAATTAACAGAATATATAACTTCCGATGGAAGAGTTTTTTATAAAAAAGATGTAAAATATAAAAAAATCACAGTTTATGTACCATACATAGAATAAAAAGTTGAGCGAAAGCTCAACTTTTTTTATTATATACCAAAAATAAGGATATACTACAATTATTAAACGGATTAAGGAGTGTTTTTTATGAAAGAATTTCAATATAGAATTCAAGACGCAAATGGGGTTCATGCAAGACCTGCGGGACTTTTGGTAAAGGAAGCATCAAAATTTAATAGTATTATTGAGATTTTATGTGGTGATAAGACTGCAGATGCAAAAAAAATTTTTTCTGTAATGTCTTTGGGGATAAAGCAAAATGATACCGTTACCGTAAGAATTGACGGAGATGACGAAGCAAAAGCCATGCCTCACATGGAAAACTTTTTCAAAAACAATCTTTAAAAGGAGAGTAAAATATGATTACGATAAAAGGTAAAGGCGTTTGCGGTGGTATAGCTTTTGGGAAACTTGAACTTATTACTAAATCAACAAGCCGTATTGTTAAAACTACAGTACAGGATACCGAAAAAGAAATTGAAAGATTTTTCAAGGCAAAAGATGAAGCGTCAAATAACTTAAAAGAGCTTTATGAAAAGGCAATAAACGAAGTCGGCGAAGAGAATGCTATGATATTTGATATCCATAAAATGATGCTTGATGACAAGGATTATATTGATTCAATCGTAGCAAACATAAAGACTCAGAAAATGAATGCCGAGTGTGCTGTGGCGCAAACCTCTGATAATTTTTCAGAAATGTTTGCTTCAATGCAAGACAGTTATATGAGGGCAAGAGCAGCTGATGTAAAAGACATTTCAGAAAGAATAATATCCATTTTAACAAATAGCGAAGATACAGTTGTTAAATCAAGCGGGAATGTAATAATAGGAGCAATCGATTTAGCACCATCTGAAACTGTTCAACTTCCCAAAGATAAAATCTTTGCTTTTGTTACAGAAGAGGGGAGTTTCAACTCGCACACATCAATCTTAGCAAGAACCATGAACATTCCTGCAGTAATAAGCGCTAATGGTATAACAAACCCTGAAAATGATGGTAAAGATGTCATAGTAGACGGCTTTACAGGCAGTGTTTATATAAATCCTGATATGCACACCGTTCTAATTATGCAAAAGAAAAAATTGGAAACTGATGAAAAAAAAGAACTGCTTTTAAAATTAAAGGGGACAGAACCTATAACAAAAGACGGACAGAAAATCAAGCTTTATGCAAATATTGGCTCCCTACAAGATATGTCTTTGGTGTATGAAAACGATGCTATGGGAGTAGGACTTTTCAGAAGCGAATTTATATATCTTGAAAGTAAAACATATCCAACTGAGGACGAACAGTTTGCAATTTATAAAAATGTAGCCCAGAAAGCACTTGGTAAAAAGGTAATTATAAGAACTTTAGATATTGGTGCAGATAAAAAGGTTGATTACTTTGAAATGCCTGAAGAAGAAAATCCGGCGTTGGGAGTAAGGGCAATAAGAATATGCATACAAAGACCGCAGATTTTTAAAACTCAATTAAGGGCAATATTAAGAGCATCAGCTTTTGGGAATATATCAATAATGTTTCCAATGATAACATCTTTAGACGAAATTGTTACAATAAAGGCAATGGTTTCGGAAGTGAAAGAGGAACTGTTAGAGAGCAAAATTCAGTTTGATGACGGTATAGAACTGGGAATAATGATAGAAACCCCGGCATCAGCCATCATAAGCGATATTTTATCAAAAGAAGTTGACTTTTTTTCGATAGGCACAAACGACCTGACACAATACACTTTAGCAGCCGACAGACAAAATATAGAAGTAGCACCATTTTGCGATACCCACCACAAGGCATTATTAAGACTGATTAAAACAGTAGTTGATAATGCGCACAAAGAGGGAATATGGGCTGGTGTATGCGGTGAACTTGCAAGTGATACTACGCTCACAGAGTTCTTCCTTGCAATAGGCATTGATGAACTTTCTGTATCTCCTGGTTTGATTTTACCCTTAAAAGAAAAAATATTGAATACCGATGTTTCCAAAATTAAAACCAAGTCTTTAAAAATGTTAATATGACAAAAAATTCCTAAAAAGTATTGCTATTATAGGGTAATTGTGCTATAATCTAAATATACTTAATTGGAGGAATGAAATATGAAACATATTAAAACTTTAAAAACACGCAATCTTTGCGAAAGTGCTAAAAATGGTGGCTGCGGTGAATGTCAAACATCTTGCCAGTCAGCTTGCAAAACAAGCTGCGGTATAGCTAACCAGAAATGCGAAAGCACAAAAGAAAGCAAATAAATAAAACACTAAGATGCGGGAACGAAAGCGTAATTGTTTTCATTCCCGCTGTAAACTTTTAAGGGAAAAGATTATGATACATCAATATAAATTAAACGGTCTTAATATAGTTTTGGATATATGCTCGGGTTCTGTTCATATAGTAGATGATTTGGCTTATGAAATTATATCTTTGTTTGAAACAAAAACCAAAGACGAGATAATAAATATACTTAAAACTGATAAGATAACTGAAAATGAAATAGAAGAATGTTACAATCAGGTGTTGGAACTTAAAAATTCAGGAACACTGTTTACAAAAGATGAATTTAAACCTATGGCAAATGAGCTTAAAGAGAAAACAAGCGGTGTAGTAAAAGCGCTTTGTCTTCATATTGCTCATGACTGCAACATGAGATGTGAGTACTGCTTTGCGTCAACCGGTGAATATCACGGTGATCGTTCGCTTATGAGTGAAGA
>JAZSNJ010000134.1:0-11158 GCA_045536355.1 Clostridia bacterium
ACTTATTGAAATTACAGTTTCGGGCAAAACTGTGCAAAACGACACAACAGTTGCCCCTATTACTACTTTTGAAATCCTTAAATAGCAGGATATGTATATTGCCTTGTCCAAAAATATATCACTCATTTTAACTATTACAATAAGCGCAACAATAAAGTATAAGTATTCCATATAAAAAGTTCCTTTTTAAGTTATTTGTAAATTATATTGAAAACTTATTAAATATATGCTATTATTTAGAATATGAAAAAAGAATTGTTAAACAAATTTAAACTGAATAAAGAAGATACTTTACTCTTAGCCAGTGTTTTAGACAAACATGATTTATGCCAGAACAAAAATTTCGTAACAGCTACTTCTTTTTTGGATTTAAGACAGCAAGGTCTTGTTCATTTGATAAAAAATGAATTTAAGGTAAAGTATGAGCTTTTTGGCGGTTTTCCTGATGCTGAAAGAAAAGTGTTATACTTTTTGCCCGAATGGGAAGAAAGTCTTGCCGACCACAATCTTGTTATACTAAATGTAACACCAAACGCCAACAAACCACTTTCCCATCGTGATTATTTAGGGTCTGTATTATCTCTTGGCATTAAAAGAGAAACTATTGGTGATATTTTAGTAAACGATTTAGGTGCACAGATTATAACAAATAAAACCATGGCTGAATTTTTGCTTAATAATTATGTTAGTGCAGGTCATTTTTCGTTAAGCTGTGAAACAAAAGAGTTGTCAGACTTAATTGTGCCTACATCTGATGTAAAGATAATTACAGACACTGTTATGAGCTTAAGGCTTGATTCTGTAGTTTCTTCCTGCTTTTCTATATCACGCTCCCAGGCAGTAAAAGCAATTGAAAGCGGAAGAGTATTTTTAAATGACCTTGAGGCCTTAAAATGCGACTGTAAAATAAAAGAAGGCGACAAAATAATTTTAAGGGGAAAAGGAAAGGCTATAATTACTAAAGCATCAGAAAAAAGTAAAAAAGGCCGTATATGGCTCGAAATTGAAAGATATGTATGAAAAAAGCGCCAATTGGCGCTTTTTTTATTTAAAAATACTATTCATTTTGTCAGTTGCTTTTTTTAGTTTCTCTATAGTTTGTTCTTCATTTAAGGCAAGAGTTATTATGCTTTTTTCTTTTAAATTTTCGGGAAGATATTTTCTTAAAACATTAAAGCTTTCTGTGCCACATAAAATTACAGCATAATCTCCCTCAAATCTGTCTATTATCCATTCCATAACTCTTCTCCTTTCTGAATTATCTGATAGTTTTCTCCGTTAGATACCACCGAAATGTTACCCTTTCCGTTGGTAAGAAAATACTCTATTATAAGTTTATTAAATGTGTCAATAGTTTCTTTATGAGGGTGCCCATAAGAATTATCAAACCCACAGGAAATAATTCCTACCCTTGGAGCTACTTTTCGTAAAAACTCTTCACAGCTGGAAGTAGAAGAACCGTGATGAGCTACCTTTAATATGTCTGCCCTTATGTCGGCATCACTTTGTAAAATCTCATATTCGGACAGCTCTTCTGCATCTCCCGTAAACAAAAATGATGAGTTTTTATAGGTTAATTTAAGCATCACCGAATAATTGTTTAAGTCTTCATAACTATCTGACACAGGAGCTACAACGGTTAATTTAACGTCTTGTGAATCAATTATATTTTCACCTTGCTTTGCATATTTAGCATTGCAACCGTTGTTTTTTATTGCATCTAACATATTATCAAAAGTTTTTGTTGTGGTAGCTACTTCTGGCATATAAAATGTTCCTACCTCAAAATTATTTAAAACTTCTGACATTTTTCCTATATGGTCTTCGTGCGGATGTGTTGCAATCACATAATCTATTTTTTGAATTCCTTTTGTCTTCAAAAAATCTAAAACAGCTTCGCCTCCCGCATTTGGCCCTGCATCAATTAAAATTTTAGGCCCGTCTTTAATGTCAATAAAACTGCTGTCGCCCTGTCCTACATCGATATAGGTTACTTCAACACCATCATAAAGTCTAACTGTCTTTGTACCATTAAAACTATAAATAAGCAAAAGGGCAACTAAAACCGTTACCCATTTAATAAGTCTTTTGCTTTTCAAGAATTTGCCCCCTTAAAAATTACATTTTGTCGGGAATTTCAATTCCGAATAGTTGTAAAAGTGTAGTTAAAAGTCTGTAAATCAAGGTAAGTGCCGAAATTCTTGATGCCTTTTTATTTTCATCAGTTTCGGACAAAACCTTATACTCGTGATAAAACTTATTTGCCATAACACAAAGAGAATATATATAGTCAATCAAAATGTTAGGTGCTAAATCTTCAGATGCATTTTTAATTGCAAAAGGAAATTCGGTTAAGTGGAGATATAAATCCCTTTGAACTTCCCCTTCAGGACTGTTAATATAACCCCCCTCCGGCTTTCCTGCTTTTTCTAATATTGATTTAATTCTTACTGCTGTGTACTGTACATAAGGTCCTGTTTTACCCTCGAACGAGCAGAATTTATCAATATCAAAAATATAGTCTTTGCTTCTGTGGTTAGAAAGGTCAGCAAATTTTAATGCCCCTATACCAACCATTTTTGCAATCTCTCTTTTTTCTTCCTCTGTTACATCATCTTTTAAGGAAGTTTCGAGCTTTTTATAGCTTTCTTCTTCTAATGTATTAATAAGGTCTTCTAAGCGCATAACCCCACCCTCACGGGTTTTGTATGGCTTTCCGTCTTTACCGTTCATTGTGCCAAACCCTGCAAAGGTTAATGATAAATCATCTTTAATAAGCCCTGAAATCTCTGTTGCTCTGAAAAGCTGTTTAAAGTGTGTTCCCTGTCTGTTATCTACAACATAAATCATTCTGTCGGGATTAATTGTATCCATTCTGTCAAGTATTGTGGCAAGGTCGGTGGTAGAATATAAAACTGCACCGTCAGATTTTTCTAAAATAAACGGCGGAAGTGGAGGATTATCGGTTTCGTTGGTGATATCCATGACAAGTGCTCCGTCATCAATATGTGCAAGGCCTTTTTGTTTTAAGGTTTCAATCATTTTCGGCATTATATCTCTTACATCGCTTTCGCCTTTCCAGAGTTCAAAATCAACACCAAGACGCTTATAGTTCTTCTTAAGGTCTTTAACCGAAACTTCCAAAACCTTTTTCCATATATCAAAATATATGCCTTCGCCCTTTTGAAGTTCAAATGTAAGCTTGTGGCACTCTTCCATTACTGTTTCGTTTTCTTTAGCTTCCTTGCTCTTTCTTGGGTATGTTTCTTCCAACACTTTGATGGTAATATTTTTTGTTCTGTCCTCTTCGGTTTGTAAGTTTTCTATTCCGAATTTTTCTATAATCCCTGATATCACAATACCCATTTGAAGTCCCCAGTCTCCTAAATGAACATCACCAATTGCATTGGTTCCTTCAAATTGTAAAATCCTTTTTATGGTTTCACCTATAATTGCAGAACGCAAATGCCCAACATGAAGTGATTTTGCAACATTTGCTCCGCCATAGTCTATAACTGCTGTATCGTTTTTGGCTTTTTCGTATAAAAAGTTTTCACTTAAAAGCATTTTATTTATATAATCTGTTAAGTATTCATCACTTACAGTTATATTCAAAAATCCCGGCGGACATGCTTCTACCTTAGAAAATGCATCATCTTCATTTAAAATTTCAGCAATCTCACCTGCTATCATCATAGGAGCTTTTTTATAGTCTTTTGCCATCATTAAGCAACCGTTGCACTGGTACTGGCAAAGGTCTTTACGGTTAGAAACCGTAACGAGCGCATATTTTTTGTCATATCCAGCCTTTAAAAATGCTGTGCTTACTTTTTCACAAAGTTTATCTCTGAAATTCATCTTGTCAAAACCCTTTCTTATTTTAAAATGAGTTCTTTTACGCTTTTGTTTGTTTTTTCTTCCAATGTATCGTCTATTTTGGTTAAACCTTCAAAATCCTTATATTTTCTTTTTAATGCCCTTGTTAAAATTATATCGGTAAGTTTTGGGTTTTTGGGAAGAAGTGGTCCGTGAAGATAGGTGCCAAAAACATTTTTGTAAAGCACCCCTTCAAATCCGTCCTCCCCATTGTTGCCAAACCCTTTTATTACTTTTCCCAAAGGATTAGCATTATTTAAAACTGTTCTTCCAGCGTGGTTTTCAAAACCTACAACATCAAATTCAAGACCATCAATATTGCATCTTATTACAATATTCCCTATAAGTCTTTGCTGTTTTGCTTCGGTATGGTAATCAATTATCTCTAACCCTTTTATGGTTTCACCGTGTGATTTATAGTAATTGCCCAAAAGCTGATATCCTCCGCATACTGCAACAATTACTCCGTCAGCGTTTACATAATCTTTTATTTTATCCTGATATTTTAACAGCTTTTGCTCGACAATCAGCTGTTCTCTGTCAGACCCGCCACCCAAAAATAAAATATCGGTTTCCGACAGGTCAATTTCATCATTGCCTTCTATTTTTGTAACATTTACATCAATATTTCGCCACTTTAATCTTTGAACAAGTGCTTTGATGTTACCTCTGTCTCCATACAAATTCAAAAGGTCAGGGTAAAGATGTGTTATATTTATTAACATTTATCTTTTAATTCCTTTCGGTTTAAAACTTTTTAAAAGTTCTTGAAGTGTTTTTCGTATTTCAAAAATTGCGGTATAGTTTGATAAAATATATATGCTGTCCGTATCTTTTTCAAGCAACTTTTTAAGTCCTGCTTTTACATCGGGCATAAGAAAAATCATATTTTCATCAACACCCTCATATTTAAGCCTTAAAGACATATCAAGGTATCTTTTACCTGAAACATAAAAACTTTTCACCTTATCATTAATAAGGTCATCGAAATCAACATCCCAGAGCCATGAAATGTCAACCCCGTCCTGCGGGTTGTCATTTATTGCAATTACTACATCCTTTTCTGACGGGTCTTCATTAACCGTTCCTACAGACTGGTTAAATCCTGCAGGATTTTTGGCAAGTACCAGATATACTTTTTTGTTATTTATGGTAAAACACTCCATTCTTCCTATCTGAGGAGTGTACTCTTTTGCGCATTTTATAACATATTCTTTCTCTATACCCGAATGATAAACTGCACAGCCTGATGCTAAAATATTATAGATGTTATAAAGGCCTCTGCCATTTAATTCAAGTCTTCCTATTTTTTCTACATCAAAGGCTACATTAGGATAAACAGAAATGTTCTCTGCACCAAAATCTATGTCCGGACGCTTAAATCCACATTCACAAAAATAATCACCAATATGACCGAAGTGATAAAAATTATACTGAAGATTTTTATGGCAATTATAACAATGCTGACCGTCTTTAATTCTTGCCTTATATTCTTTATAAGGATTTTTAATACCAAAATAAAGTTTTTGGTTTTTAAATTCAGACGCTGTTGCAACCACCAAAGGGTCATCAGCATTTAAAACTAAAACTGCGTTTGGAGCATTATTAATGGCTTTTTTAAGATAATTCATCGTGCCTTCAATTTCACCATATCTGTCCAACTGGTCGCGGAAAAGGTTGGTGATGATTATTTTATTTGGCACAATCTCTTTGGTTATAACATTTGCCCATGCTTCATCCATTTCCAAAAGTGCATAATCTGCATCTAGCTTCCCAAACAGAGAACACTTATCCAAAAATGCAGCAATTACGCCCTGATACATATTAGCACCAAGACGGTTACACACAACCTTAAAACCTGCTTTTTCATAACAGGATGCCAAAAGGTTGTTGGTGGTTGTCTTCCCGTTTGTGCCCATAACTGCTATAATTTCTTTTCTTACCTGACTTGAGAATTTCGTGCCAATATCAGGGTAAAGTTTAAGAGCAAGTTTGCCGGGAAAAGTTGTAGCGTTTTTCCCAAGCAGTTTTATAATTATTTTAGATGTTTTACATATAAAAACAGTTAAAAAGTATTTCATATTAATTCCTTGCTTTATTGTATAAAATTTGTGTTTTGTGTAAATAATACTGTTACCTCACAAAACACATACCCCCTTTATTTTTCTTACGGGATGCAAAGAAAATTTCTTTGCATCCCGCATTTTTTATTTCTGAGGCATATTGGCAAACCTTTTGATTTTTTGTGTTGTTGTTCTTATTAACGCTTCATTTCTTATTGTAAATTGTTTTACAGCCTGTGCAAGCGGCATAGTAGCATTTATAGTTTTGATTTCTCCGTCAATTAAAGCTTTGACTTCGTCTTCTTTTACGCCTTCGCCGAATTTTTTATAAATTTCATCATATTCAGGAACAACTAAAGCTGCAACAACGGTGTCATTTCCTTTTTCGTCTTTTTCAGCGTAAACCATACATTCTTTTATATATGGGCTGTTATTTAAGTATTTTTCCACGCTTTCGGGGAATACATTCTCACCGTTTTTTGTAATTATTACATCTTTCTTTCTTCCTGTTATGTAGATAAATCCGTCTTTAAGATAGCCTAAATCGCCTGTGTAATACCAGCCATCTTTTAATACTTCTTTGGTAGCTTCTTCGTTTTCGTAATAGCCAACCATTACATTATCGCCCTTAACAACAATTTCACCTACGCCTTTTTCGTTAGGGTTATCAATTCTAACTTCTGTTTCAGGAACAGGAAGACCTGCTGCAAAATCATCAAACTTGCTTAAACGGTTAACTGCAACGATAGGCGCAGTTTCTGTTAAACCGTAGCCCTGAATTGCGTACATGCCCATTGACCTGAAGAATTTAAGAGCATCGGTGTTACCAGGAGCGCCACCTGAAATAAAGATACGGAGTTTTCCGCCAAGAGCATCTCTAACCTGTTTAAACACTTTGTCTCTTATATCAATATTAACTTTAAGCAAAGCATCTGACACTTTAATTGCAGTTTTAATTAATTTTTCCTTGCCCTCTTTTTTAATTGTTTTCATTATTTTGTCATACATTGATTCTACAATCAAAGGAACTGCTAAGCAAAGTGTAGGCTGTGCTTCCTGCATATTCTTCTGGATATATTTAAGTCCCTGACAAAATGCAATTGAAGAACCTCTGTATAACGGGCACAAAAATCCGCAGGTACCTTCATAAGAATGATGAAGTGGCAAAAGTGAGAAAAATCTGTCAGTCTCTTTAATATGCATCATAGCATTCATATTAACAAGGTTTGATGCAATATTTTTGTGAGAAAGCATAACACCTTTAGATACACCTGTTGTACCTGATGTGAACATTATTATGTTTACATCATCTTCATTTACAACTGCATCATCAAACTCTCTGTGTCCTTCTTCTCTTAAAGCTAAACCCTCTTTAATGCATTCTCTAATGTCAGACATACAGAGCTTTTCAATTGAAAGACCGTCAAAAAATTCCTGATTTTTAGCATAAATTTTTGCTGAACAGATTATTAATGAAACCTTTGCTCTGTCTAAAAGTGCCTGAATTTCGGCAGGTGGAAGTTCCTTATCAATAGGAACAACAGTTCCTGTTCCTGCAACTACTGATAAATATGACATTTCCCATTCATAGCTGTTTTCACCTATGATAGCTATCTTTTTGTCTTTAAATCCTTTTGAAATAAGGTATGTAGCAAAAGCATACACATCTTTTTCTACCTCTTTGTATTTAATTTCTCTGTAAGGAGATTTTAAATCATCTTTTACAAGATATGCCACATTTTCGGCATATTTTGAAAAGCTTCTTTCAAGCATTTCTTTAATTGTCTTTACAACCTCTACTTCGTTTAATGGTTCTTTACCGTAAATGCCATGATTTGGTGCATTGTCAAAATTTTTAAGCATAATAAATTCCCCCCTTTATATCTTGGCGAAGTAATAACCAACGCCTCTTTTTGTTACTATGTATTTAGGGTCAGCCGGATTGTTTTCAAGTTTTTCTCTCAATCTTCTGACCGTTACATCAACCGTTCTCATATCACCGTAATATTCATATCCCCAAACCTTTTCCAAAAGCGTTTCTCTTGAAAAGATTTTTTCGGGAGATTGTGCTAAAAACTTTAAAAGTTCAAATTCTCTGAATGTAAGATCTAAAACCACACCGTCTTTCTTAGCCTCATATTTACCTAAGTCAATGTCAAGGCCTGTAAAGGATAAAACATCTTCATCTGTGTTAGAAGCAGCAACATCCTGCCCTGTCCTTCTTAAATTTGCTTTTACCCTTGCCATAAGCTCACGAACACCAAATGGTTTTGTGCAATAATCATCAGCACCAAGCTCTAAACCCAAAACCTTATCTATTTCTTCGGTTCTTGCTGTTAGCATTATTATAGGTGTGTTTTTAACAGCCCTTATTTTTTTGCAGACTTCAAATCCGTCCATTCCCGGGAGCATAACATCTAAAAGTATAAGGTCAGGATTTTCTTTTATTGCTGTTTCATAACCCAAAACACCGTCATAAGCACAAAACACCTCATACCCCTCACGGATAAGGTTAAATTTAAGTATATCAACTATAGCTTTTTCGTCATCAACTACAAGTATCTTTTTACTCATTAAAAAACACCCCTTCAATATGACATTTTACCACAAAACGCGCAAAAGTGCAAGAGCTTAAAGAATATTTGCAAGTGTTGGTTTGGAGCTTTCAACAGCATACTTAAAAAGCAGTTTGAAATTTTCTAAGCTTACATACATTTCATCATACTTTTCGTATTCTGAAAAGGCAGTTAAGGTTTTTAATGCTTTTGACATTTCATTAATATCCTTATGGTCATTAAACATCATAAGATGATTTTGAAGTTTATCCCATTCGTCTGTTAAAAATTTTATATTCTTTTCTGCCTCATTTATGTCTTCATCATATATAGCAACTTCTGTTTTTGTTATAATCTCTGATATTTCCTCCTGTTTTTTGTTTATGCTCATTTCATACCACACTATTCCTCCTATCATTAATAAAAACACTAAAATTGCACCTATAAACGCTTTCACTTTAATCACCCTTTTCGTTTTTTAGCTGAATATAAATATTTCCCATGTAGTCAGAGGTTAACAAAAATACTTCTTTGGGGTCTTTGGCATGATTACTTTTTAAAATTTTATTGAGCCAACCTAAATCTTTTCCTATTTCTTTTAGGTTTATTTCATCAACTTTACCGTCTTTAATAATGTTTCTGTGCATTGTTGCTTTTTCGGGGGTTAAGTTTAAGTCTTTGGGACAGACTGGCCTTACACTTTCTTTCGGCACGACACTTAAAACACCGTTGGTTTCCAAAACTGCAAAGGCAACATCAGAAACTGTTGTATATCCGCTTGACCTTAGCTCTTCAAACAAGTCATCTATATTAAATCTCAGTTTTTTCATTTCTTCTACATTTATTTTACCGTTTGAAATAATAAGACTGGGGGAGCCTGACAGTAATCTTCTGAATAAATTAGATTTTTGAGCAATATAAGAAAGCGAGATTTCAGCAACTGTCAAAACTATAATTGGTATAATTCCCGATATAAGAGGGTTTCCTGTTGACTGCATCGAAACAGTTGCCAAATCCGAAACCATAATTGCTAAGACAAGTTCGCTTGGCTGAAGTTCACCAATCTGGCGTTTGCCCATAAAGCGGAATAAAATAATTATCAAAAAATACAAAATAAGACTTCTTATTAAGGAAATTGCCAAATATATCACCTCTGAAGTCTATACTGCCCTGAAAACAAAAAAATAAACGAAATGCTTTAAAAAAACATTCCGTTTATAAAAATTTCTATTCCTATTCCAATTAATATAATTCCGCCAAGCATTTGTGCTTTTCCTGAAAATTTAGTTCCGAACTCTTTACCTAAAAAAACACCCAAAAGACAAATTACAAAAGTAACCAACGCAATTATTAAAGCAGATAAAACAGCAAGATAAAAATTTAAATGTGCAATTGTAAAACCAACCGACAACGCATCAATCGAAGTTGCAATTCCCTGAACCACTAAAATTCCTAAAGTTAAGTTCCCTTCGCATTCTTCCTGTTCGCATTTTGCGTCTTTTAACATTTTTACACCTATAATCACCAAAAGCACTAAAGCAATTATCGGAATAAACTTTTGAAAGCGGTTAAAATATTTAATAAAAGTATGTACCAAATACCATCCTGTAAGAGGCATTAAAGCCTGAAAAAATGCAAATGTTCCTGCAATTAACATCATCCTTTTGGGTTTCATGCATGGGCTGTTTAATCCATTTGCCAAAGACACCGAAAAAGCATCCATCGCAAGTCCTACACCCAAAAGTATACTGTTTACTATAAAAAGAAAATTCATTTAAATACTCCTTAATGGTTTAAATATGCATTTAAAACTCTTTGTGCAACAGGCGCTGCCGCACTTCCGCCTGATGACCCTGAATATTCAAGCATAACACAAATTGCAATTTCCGGGCTTTCAGCAGGAGCAAAACCTATAAACCACGCATGGTCTTTACCTTTAGTTTCGTTTTCTGCTGTACCGGTTTTACCTGCAACTTTGTGGCCCCACACCCTTGCATTTTGTCCTGTTCCTTTTTCTACAACATCTACCATACATTCGGTTACAAAATCTGCAGTATCTTTTGAAATTACCCTTGAAATTATTTTTTGCTTTCCATTTTGGACATCAATGCCCAAATCGTTTGAGACTTTCTTTACCAAGTATGGGTTTAGCATTACACCGTCATTTGCTATAGTTCCTGCCAAAACCGCCATTTTAAGAGGAGTTACCAAAAACTCGCCCTGACCTATTGAAAGCTGTGCCAACCCGTCATCAGACAATGTCCCTTTTTCTTTGTAATAACCTTTTTCTGTAGGAATGTCAAAATCAATCTTATCACAAAGTTTAAATTTTTTAATATATTCTTCAATTTTCTTTTCGCCAAGTGTTAAGCCAAGCTCCATAAAGGCTACATTACTTGAAACGGTGTATGCCTGTCTTAAATCAATTTCTCCGTATTTTTTCGAACCTGCATTTTTAAACTCTTTACCGTTTATTTCTATTTTGCCTTCATCATTAAAAGTCATATCCTTTAAGCCTTCTTCATAGGCTGCACTAAGCAAAACTGTTTTAAATATTGAGCCTGGTGAATACTGTCCGCTTGTTGCACGGAATAAAAAGGGTGAATTCTCATCGCTGTTTAGTTTTTCCCAGTTGTTGGTTAAGTTCTCTGCTGACGGATTAAA
>JAZSNJ010000180.1:0-1703 GCA_045536355.1 Clostridia bacterium
TTGGTATGCAGCTTTTGTTTACCAAAAGTTATGAATATGGTGAGCATTTAGGGCTTGGTTTAATACAAGGCGAAATTGTACCTATGGAAGGTAGACTTAAAAAGGAATTAAAAATTCCTCATATAGGTTGGAACAGTTTAAATTTTACCCAAAATAAAAGCCCTATTTTCAAATATATAAATGACGGCGACTTTGTATATTTTGTTCATTCTTATTTTGGAGATAACTGTGAAGCGTTTGTAACTTCTACAGCAGAATATGGGATACATATTACTGCATCTGTCCAGGATGGCAATGTGTTCGGCTGTCAGTTCCACCCGGAAAAAAGCGGTGAAACAGGACTTAAAATATTAAAAGCATTTTCAGAAATTGAGGTGGAATAAATGCATATATTTCCTGCAATAGACCTTTATGATAAAAAAGCAGTAAGGCTTTTAAAGGGCGATTATAATAAAATGACAGTTTATAGTTCCAATCCTTTGGAGTTTTGTTTGGACTTTGAAAAACAAGGCGCAAAGCATTTGCATCTTGTTGATTTAGAGGGAGCAAAAGAGGGAACCACACCAAACATAGATGTTATAGAAAAAATAGTAAAAAACACAAATATGTTTGTTGAAGTGGGCGGTGGAATAAGAAATATAGAAACTGTAGAAAAATATATTACTTTGGGAGTTGACAGAGTAATACTCGGCACTGCTGCGGTAAAAGATGAGGAGTTTTTAAAAGAGGCTGTTGAAAAATATGACGATAAAATAGCTGTCGGCGTTGATATTAAAGACGGTTATGTTGCAATTAAAGGTTGGATAGAAAAATCCGAATATGATGCTTTTGAGTTTTGTGCAAAAATGAAAGAGCTTGGGGTTAAAACCTTAATCTGCACCGACATTTCAAAAGACGGTGCAATGCAGGGAACAAATATCAGCCTTTATAAACAGCTTTCAGAAAAGTTTGATATTGATATAACAGCATCAGGAGGAGTTTCTTCCATAGATGATATTAAAACATTAAAAGAGCTTGGCATTTACGGAGCAATTATAGGAAAAGCATACTATGTGGGTGCCATTTCAATTAAAGATGCAATCGAGGTGTCAAAGTGATTACAAAAAGAATAATACCCTGTCTTGATGTTAAAGACGGAAGAGTGGTAAAAGGCGTTAATTTTTCAGGTCTTTCGGATGTTTCAAATCCCGTAGAACTTGCAAAATATTACAGTCAAAACGGTGCCGATGAACTTGTGTTTTACGATATAACAGCATCACACGAGGGAAGAACTCTTTTTACCGAAATACTAACCGAAGTTGCAAAAAATATTTTTATTCCGTTAACTGTAGGTGGAGGAATAAACGAGGTTTCAGATTTTGACCGTGTGTTAAAATGCGGAGCAGATAAAGTAAGCGTAAATTCAGGCGCAATTAAAAACCCATCGTTAATAGAACAGGCTGCCAAGCTTTACGGAAATCAATGCGTCGTAATTTCCTGCGATGCAAAAAGGGTTGACGGAAAGTTTAAGGTTTTTGCAAAAGGCGGGAGAGAAAACACAGGTCTTGATCTTATTCCCTGGATTAAAAGATGTGTAGATATGGGAGCGGGAGAAGTTGTTTTAAACTCCATTGATACTGACGGAGTAAAAAACGGTTTTGATTTGGAAATGTTAAAGGCTGTAACGGATAGCGTAAGTGTTCCTGTCATCGCATCAGGTGGCG
>JAZSNJ010000143.1:0-14684 GCA_045536355.1 Clostridia bacterium
ACTTATTTTCCCTACTTGGGCATCATTTAAAGTAGGTCCATGGATAAGAAACGAAAAAGACAAACGCTTTTATGGTGATTTGTTTAAAAATAATAAAGGCGCAGTTGGGGGCTATAAAAAATATATTTTACTTTCGACAAAAAAGAACATAAAAGTAAAGACCAAAGATGATATACTAAACGCTCCCGAAAATACTGTTTTAATTTATGATGATTTTAAAATGAATTTTGACGGACTTTTACCTTACCGTGATTTAATAAAAGAAGATATTTTTAATAATTTAAAAAAGAAAAACCAAAAATCTTTAAGTGAAAATTTTGAAAATGCAGTTAATGTTCACATAAGGCTCGGAGATTTTAATAAGCCTGATGAAAAAGCTTTAAAAGAAGGCAAAAACAATACAAGTATTCCAATAGAGTGGTATGTATCTGTAATAAATAGTTTAAGAGAAATTTTAGGCGATAAAATTACCTTTAATATTTTTTCTGACGGAACAGATATTGAGCTTAAAAAAGTTTTAGAACTTAGCAACACAAAAAGGGTGTTTTACGGAACAAGTATTGCAGATATAGTTGCACTATCCAGAGCAAAACTTATGGTAGCATCAGGCTCATCATTTTCAATGTGGGCAAGATTTTTAGGAAATAGCAACAGTATTTCATATGTAAATCAGAGAAAAGATTTTGTGGCAGACAGTGATAAACTTGAAATAGAAACCGAAAATGCAGTCTTTTCTGATGAGGACAAAGAAAAAATAAGAGCAATTTTTTCGGAGGCATAAATGAAAAAACTATACATAATGCTAGGGTACAAAGGCGGAATATCTGGCGGACAGATTTATGTGAGAAATAAACTTAATCACATGAAATCTATAGGATATGATGTTACCGTAATAGACAATTTAAGAAAGCAAAAGGTATTAATTGAAGATTTACTTAAATTTAAAAATAACACCTTGCCTGAACTTAGGTTTTTTCCATCTGTGTATGATAGCCATAAAAGAGAGAAGATTTTAAAAAAGCTTATTAAACTAAGCGGGTTTAATAATTCTTATGATGAAGTAGTAATTGAATCTGCAACCATTAACTTTTCTATGTGGGGAGAACTTTTAGCAAAAAAGATAAATGCAAAACATATGGCGCTCCTTATTGATACAGGATTTCCGAAGGATATGAAAACAGACGATATAATGTCATATCTTGATTTTAAGCTTAAAAGGGGCGAACTTGCCACAATAAGCAAAAAAGCTTTTTTAAATCTTTTTAACGGATACAGGGATATAGAAGAAAACGAAATTAAGTTTTTAAGTTTTTCATGTTCAAACTCTGTTGAAGATATTAAATATAAAAAAGTAATTAAAAAGAGCGACTATGATTTTGTAATAGGAAGTCTTGGAAGAGTAAGTAAGCCTTATTTCCCTGATATGGTAGATGCTGTTACAGAATTTGCAAAAAAGCATTCTGATAAAAAAATACTCTTTTTAGTTATTGGTGGCAAAGCGAACGGAGATAATTCTGTAGTTACCAAAAAAACAAAGGAAATTAAAAATTTAGATACTCACATAACAGGCCTTATGTATCCTGTTCCAAAAGAACTTTTTGACCTTATGGATGTTTGCATAGCATCATCGGGAAGTGTAAGAGCTTCCTATCTTACAGGTGCTAAAACTATTATTATGGATGATGAAACAAAAGTAGCTTTAGGTGTTGCAGGATACAGCGTTAAAAAGTTTCCTTATATAGAAAACCAAGCATTCTTCGGAAGCCTCGTAACGCTTTTGGAAGAAGTTTTAGTAAATGGTTATTGCGAAAACTTCGAGTTTGAAAAACTTGACTTTTTAGAGGATTATGATATTAAAGAAAAACTTGATTGTCATGTAAAACTTATAGAAAGTTCAAACAGTGAAAAAGAGTATTATAATGTTTTAGATATTAAATCATTTAAAAACTTATCACAACTTGAAATGTTTTTAATTTTAACAATCGGAAATACAGGATTAAACTACATAAGAAAGATTGGAAAGAAGGTCTTTAAAAGTTGGACAAAAGCGTAAAAAAGCAGGGAGTTTTATCCGGCCTTGTCTGGAAAGTTATGGAACATGGCGGAATCTCTTTGATGACATTTGTTATAAATATAGTTTTAGCAAGACTTTTAGATCCCGAAGCCTTTGGCATAGTGGGAATAATTACTGTGTTTGTTGCTGTGTCCAATGTTTTTGTAATAGGGGGCTTTTCAAACGCACTTGTTCAGAAAAAAGATGCAGATAAGGTTGATTTTTCATCTGTATTTTATGTAAGTCTTCTGGTTTCTATTATATGTTATGCTATATTGTTTTTTGCTTCGCCGTTTATCGCTTCTTTTTATGCAGAGCCTATACTTAAAAATGTTTTGCGTGTTCAGGCGCTTATCCTTATCCTCGGTGTTTACAACTCCGTTGTAACAGCAAAACTGCAAAAAGAGCTTAAATTTAAGGCTATGTTTGTGCGTTCATTTGTATCTGTGATACTTTCAAGTATTATCGGAATATTTATGGCGTACAAAGGTTTTGGAATATGGGCTTTGGTAGCGTATAATGTATGCCACATCTTCTTTAACGGTTTTGTGCTTTTTATTACAGAAAGATGGATACCACAGTTGGTGTTTTCATTAGAGAGAGTGAAAGGCCTTTTCAGTTTCGGAAGCAAAATGCTTTTATCCAATCTAATTGATACAATATATAACAATATTTACTCACTTGTTATAGGTAAAATTTATTCAAAGGACACTTTGGGTTATTATAATAAGGGTAAAAATTTCCCTAATATGATAATATCAAACTTAAATAATGCAATTCAGGCTGTATTATTTCCTGTAATGGCAAAATCGCAGGACAATAAAGAACAACTGAAAATTATGGCAAGGCGTTCGATAACTGTAAGTTGTTTTATAATTTTCCCTGCTATGGCAGGACTTGCAGGGGTGTCCACCTCACTTGTTAAAATACTTTTAACAGATAAATGGTTACCCACAGTTCCTTTTATTTGTTTTTGCTGTGCAACATATGCATTCTGGCCGGTCCATACTGCAAACCTTCAGGCAATTACAGCCATGGGCAGAAGCGATATATATTTAAAACTTGAAATTATGAAAAAAACAGTTGGCATACTGGGACTTATAATATCTGCACCTTTCGGGATTTACACTATGATGTGGACAAGGGTTTTGGTAACAGGCTCCAGCGTTTTAATAAATTCATCACCAAACAAAAAACTGTTAAATTACGGATTTTTAGAACAGATGAAAGATATTCTGCCATCTTTAATATTATCCTTAGTAATGTGCGGTGTAGTTCTTTTAATTAACCTTTTGGGGTTAAATCCATACATAACGATTTTAATTCAGTTAATAACAGGCGTGTTGGTTTATGTTTTGGGTGCTAAGATTTTAAGAATTGAAGCACTTTCTTATGTGATGAAAATAGCTAAAGGATTTTTAAATAAGAATGAAAAACAAACTGTATAAATTTTTAAACGCTGTTGACAAAGATTTTCCAATAAATTTAAGTGCAAAGACAGACCTTGATGAGCTTTCGGATAAGTTTATCAAAAACGGAGTTTTATGCTATAAAGAGGAAAATGATATTTTAACAGCACTTGTTGCAGGATATGCAAATGATTTAGAAACAAAAACTGCGTATATTTCGGTAGTTGCCACTTTAAATGAGCATAGGGGCAAAGGGTTTGCAAAAGAACTTGTAAAAGAATTTTTAAAAAAAGCCAAAGAAAATGGTATGGAAAAGGCTGTTCTTTACACCCATTATACCAATAAAGGGGCAATTATGCTTTACAAGAATTTAGGGTTTGCAGAAATCCCGTCTGAAAGAAATGGCGATATTAAATTTGAAATAACTTTTTAAGGAGAAATAAAAATGAATGTAATGCTGACATCTGTGGGAAGAAGAGCATATATGGTAAAATATTTTAAAGAAGTACTTGGCGAAAACGGGCAGGTGCATGTGTGTAATTCTGATGACAGAACTGTTGCTTTTCATTATGCAGACAAGGCGGTTATATCTCCGCTTATATATGATGAAAATTATATTCCGTTTTTACTTGAATACTGTAAGAATAATAAGATAGATGTTTTATTATCGCTTTTTGATATGGATTTGCCTGTTTTATCTAAAAACAAGGATGAGTTTTTGGAAATTGGCACCAAAGTTATAGTTTCTGATTTACCTCTTATAAAAATATGCAACGACAAATGGGCAACATATAATTTTTTGAAAGATAACGGATTTAATGTTCCCAAAACCTATTTAACACTTCAAAAGGTGATTTTAGCGCTTGACAGCGGGGAAATAAGCTACCCGATAGTTGTAAAACCCAGATTTGGCTGCGGTTCAATAGCACTTTCTGTTGCAGAAGATGAAATGGCGCTTTTATACTATTTCAGAAGAAATGTGCGCACAGTGGAGAAATCTTATTTAAAATATGAATCTCAGGCAGAAACCGAAAAGATTGTATATCAGGAGTGCTTAAAAGGTCAGGAATACGGTGCTGATATTATAAACGATTTAAATGGCAATTATCAAAATGCAATAATTAAAAAGAAAATTGCTATGCGTGCAGGCGAAACCGATATTGCAGAGATTACAGACAATCCTGTTATTAAAGGTGAGCTTGAAAGACTGGGCAATCTAACAAAACATATCGGCAATATGGATACCGATGTATTTTTGGTTGACGGTAAGCCATATATTCTTGAAATGAACGCAAGATTTGGCGGTGGATACCCGTTTAGCCATATAGCAGGGTGCAATCTGCCCGAGGCAATTATAAAATGGTGTAATAATGAAACTGTTGATAAAGAATTACTTAAAGCAAAAGAAAAATGTATGGGATATAAAGAACTTTATATAACAAAAATCTGATTGTAAGAGGTGTTAAGTTTTGAACAGAATAAATGTAACGCAATCGTCTATGCCTGATTTTTCAGAATACACAGAAAAAATAAAGGTAATATTTGAAAATAAACATTTAACAAATATGGGACCTATGCACAATGAGCTTTCTGAGAAGCTTAAAGACTATTTAAAGGTGAAAAATGTTTCGCTTTTTACAAACGGTCATTTAGCTCTTGAATGTGTGCTTTCTGCATTAGATTTAAAAGGCGAAGTTATAACAACTCCCTTTACATTTGCATCAACCACTCAAGCAATTGTAAGATGCGGACTTACTCCTGTGTTTTGCGATGTTAATCCTGACAATTTTACAATTGATGCAGATAAAATAGAAGAATTAATTACAGAAAAAACATCTGCAATAGTTCCTGTTCATGTGTACGGTAGCGTGTGCGATGTTGAAAAAATAGAAAAAATTGCTAAAAATCATAATCTTAAAGTAATTTATGATGCAGCTCATGTTTTTGGTGTGGAGTATAAAGGAAAAGGTATTGGTGATTTTGGCGATGCATCAATGTTCAGTTTTCACGCAACCAAGGTATTTAATACAATTGAAGGTGGCGGAGTTACTTTTGCTGACGGGGACTTAGAGAAAAAGCTTTCAGCACTAAGAAACTTTGGTATGGAAAACGCAGAAAGTTATCCGTATATAGGCGGAAACGCAAAAATGAACGAATTTCAGGCAGCAATGGGGCTTTGTAATTTAGTACATATAGAAGACGAACTTAAAAAAAGAGAACAAGCAGTATTAAGATATACTGAAAGGCTGTCGGGCGTAAAGGGAATTAAAATATGGCAAAAGCAGGATAATGTAAAACATAATTTTGCATATTTCCCAATTGTAATTGATAAAGATATTTTTGGCAAGAACCGTGATGAAGTTGCTGGAATTTTGGCAAACAACGATATATTTGCAAGAAAGTACTTTTATCCTTTAACCAGTGAATTTTCGTGTTATAAAGATAGATTTAAAATAAATGAAACACCTGTCGCAAAAAAGATTTCAGAAAATGTATTATGTTTGCCACTTTATGCGGACCTTACAGAAAAAGATGTAGACAGAATTTGTGATGTATTATTAAAATAAGAGGGAGAATTATTATGAAAGGTATTGTTTTAGCAGGAGGCAAGGGTACAAGATTTTATCCTACCACAAAGGTAATATCAAAACAGATGTTACCGGTTTATGATAAACCGCTTATTTACTACCCGCTTTCAATTTTGTTACTTGCAGGAATAAGAGAAATATTAATTATTTCCACACCTGAAGACACTCCGCTTTTTGAGAAACTTTTGGGTGATGGCAATGAACTTGGCATTTCAATCACATACAAGGTTCAAACAGAGCCAAGAGGTTTAGCCGATGCCTTTATATTAGGTGAGGACTTTATTGGTGATGACAGTGTATGCCTTATTTTGGGTGATAATGTTTTCTACGGACAGAATATGACAAAAACATTAAAAGCAGCTATGGAAAACACAGAAGGTGCAACCATTTTCGGTTACCCTGTTAAAGATCCTAAAGCTTTTGGTGTAGTTGAATTTGATGAAAACAGAAAGGTTATTTCTATTGAAGAAAAACCTGAAAATCCAAAATCAAACTTTGCAGTTCCAGGCCTTTATTTTTATGATAACAAGGTTATAGAAATTGCAAAAAATGTTAAACCGTCAGCTCGTGGCGAAATTGAAATTACAGCAGTTAACAATGCTTATCTCGAAAAAGGAGAACTTAATGTTGTTCTTTTGGGCAGAGGTATGGCATGGCTTGACACAGGAACTCCTGAGGGTATGCTTAAAGCAGCCGAATTTGTTGAATCTGTTCAGGACAGGCAGGGCTTTTACATTTCCTGCATTGAAGAAATCGCATGGAGAAGAGGCTTTATTACAGATGAACAGCTTTTAAAAATCGGCGAAAGTCTTAAAATGACCGAGTATGGCAAATACCTTATCTCACTTGTTAAGGAGGATTAGAATATGACTGTTTTAGTAACCGGCGGAGCAGGATTTATAGGTTCAAACTTTGTTTACTATATGTTAGAAAAGTACAAGGATTATAAGATTGTGTGCGTAGACTCTCTTACATACGCAGGAAATCTCTCAACTTTAGAGGAAGCACTTAAAAATCCAAATTTTAAATTCTATAAAACCGATATTTGCGACAGAAAAGAAATCTACGAAATATTTGAAAACGAAAAGGTTGATATAGTTGTTAACTTTGCGGCAGAAAGCCATGTTGACCGTTCTATTGAAAACCCTGAAATTTTCTTAAAAACAAATATATTGGGAACACAAGTTTTGATGGATGCATCAAGAAAATATGGCGTTAAAAGATATCATCAGGTATCAACCGATGAAGTTTACGGCGATTTGCCATTAGACAGACCTGATTTATTCTTTACAGAAGAGACACCTATTCACACATCAAGTCCATACAGCTCTTCAAAAGCGGGAGCGGATTTGTTGGTGGGTGCTTACGGAAGAACATATAATCTTCCTGTTACCATAAGTCGTTGTTCTAACAACTACGGTCCATATCATTTCCCTGAAAAATTAATTCCTTTAATGATAATAAATGCTCTTTATGATAAACCTCTTCCGGTGTATGGAACAGGTGAAAATGTAAGAGACTGGCTTTATGTAAAAGACCATTGTAAGGCAATTGACCTTATAATACATAAAGGCAAAGTAGGAGAAGTTTACAATGTTGGCGGACATAATGAAATGGCAAACATAGATATTGTAAAGCTCATACTTAAAAAGTTGGGAAAACCTGAAAGCCTTATTACTTTTGTAGAAGACAGAAAGGGCCATGATATGCGTTATGCTATTGACCCTACTAAGATTCATAATGAATTAGGTTGGCTCCCTGAAACTAAATTCAAAGACGGAATAGATTATACAATAAACTGGTATTTAGAAAATAAAGACTGGTGGGAAGAAATAGTTTCGGGTGAATATACAAAATATTACGAAAGAATGTATAAAAACAGATAGAGGGTGCAAAATTATGAAAATTACAGTAGCAGGAACAGGTTATGTGGGACTTTCAAATGCTATACTTCTTGCACAAAACAACGAAGTTTACACAGTTGATATTATCCCTGAAAAGGTGGAGATGATTAACAACAAAATCTCTCCTATTATCGATGCTGAAATTGAAGATTACCTTAAAAACAAACCACTTAACTTAACAGCAACACTTGATGGTGAAAGTGCATATAAAGTTTCAGAATTTGTAATAGTTTCCACTCCAACAAACTATGACCCTGAGCTTAACTATTTTGACACCAAAAGCGTAGAGAGTGTAATACAGACCGTAATGAAGGTTAACCCTGATGCGTACATAGTTGTAAAATCTACAGTTCCTGTAGGTTTTACCCAAAGCATGAAAGAAAAATACGGTGTTAAAAACCTTTTGTTTTCACCTGAGTTTTTGCGTGAGGGAAGAGCGCTTTATGATAATTTATATCCATCAAGAATTATTGTTGGTGCAGAAGAAAATCAGCAAGATGTGGCGCAAAAATTTGCTGACCTTTTAAAAGAAGGCGCAATTAAAGAAGACATTCCGGTTTTAATTATGAAACCTACAGAAGCAGAAGCAGTAAAGCTTTTTGCGAATACATATTTGGCACTTCGCGTTTCATTCTTTAATGAGCTTGACACTTATGCAGAAGTAAGAAACTTAAACACAAAATCAATTATTGACGGAATTGGTTTAGACCCAAGAATTGGATCACACTATAACAACCCATCATTTGGTTATGGCGGATACTGTCTGCCAAAAGATACAAAACAGCTTTTGGCAAACTATAAAGATGTGCCAAACAATATAATTGGTGCTATTGTTGAAGCAAACCGAACAAGAAAGGATTATGTTGCAGACACAATATTACAAAAAGCAGGATTTGGTGTAAAGGAAAAACCTGTTGTGGGTATTTATCGTTTAACTATGAAATCGGGTTCTGATAATTTCAGACAGAGTTCTGTCCAAGGCGTTATGAAGAGAATTAAGGCAAAAGGCGTAACAGTTTTAGTTTACGAACCTACCTTAAATGAAACAGAATTTTTTGGTTCTGAAGTTACCAAAGACATTAAATACTTTAAAGACAAATGTGATGTTATAGTTGCAAACAGATTTAACAAAGAAATTGAAGATGTTTTAAATAAAGTTTACACCAGAGATTTATTCTTCAGAGATTAAAAAAGGGGTGAGTAATGTGATTTCACAAAAGAACTTGTTTTTGAGACAGTCATATTTGGATTCATACGCCGAATATGAAAAATCACTTAAAAGAGAAAAATATCCTGTATGGGATTATGTGATTTTAACAGCATCTAATAAAGACCAGGCAGAAAGTTACACAAAACAGATTGAATACCGTATTAAAAAAGGTAAACTTCCAAAAAGAACACATTATGCAGTTATACCTGATGAAGGCGGTAAAAGAGTAGGTTCAGGTGGAGCAACACTCTCTGTTATGAAATATATAAGAGAAATTGAACCTGATTTTAAAGGCAAAAAGATTCTTGTAATCCATTCAGGCGGAGATTCAAAAAGAGTGCCACAGTATTCAGCTTGCGGTAAACTTTTTTCGCCTATTCCAAGAGCTTTTAAAGACGGTACCCGTTCTACAATATTTGATGAATTTATTATTGGCTTAACAGGCGTTCCTGCCAGAATTTCTGACGGTATGCTTGTTTGCTCAGGTGATGTACTTCTTTTGTTTAACCCTCTCCAGATTGACTTTTACACAAAGGGAGCGGCAGCTCTTTCAATTAAGGAAAATGTTGAAACAGGTAAAAATCACGGTGTATTTTTAGGGGATAATAAAGGTAATGTTGGCAAATTCTTACATAAGCAAACCGTAACTGCCTTAAAGAAAAACGGTGCAGTTGACCAAAGGGATAATGTTGACATAGATACAGGCGCTGTTATTTTTGAAAGTAATCTTTTAAATGATCTTTATTCATTGGTAGATACTGAAGAAAAATATAAGGCTTTTGTAAATGAAAAGGTAAGACTTTCGTTTTATGCTGACTTTTTGTATCCTTTGGCATCAGAGTCTACACTAGAAGGCTATTATAAAGAAACCCCTGAAGGAGATTTTTCTCCTGAGCTTAAAGAGTGCAGAACTTTAATATGGGAAAAGCTTCACAAATACAGCATGAAACTTTTAAGATTTTCACCTGCTTCTTTTGTTCATTTTGGTACAAGCAGAGAACTTTTAAATTTAATGACAGAAGAAATGCCTGCATACTCGTTTTTAGACTGGTCGGGCAACATAAACACAAACAGCAAGTCTAAAAATTTTGCTTCGTCAAACTCTTACATCAGTCCAAAATGTAAGGTTGGAGACGGAAGCTATATCGAAGACAGTTATATTCATAAAGATACCAGGGTAGGTAAAAACTGTATTATATCCTGTGTAACCTTAAACGGTGAGAAAATTAAAGACGGAACTGTACTTCACGGTCTTAAATTAAAAGACGGTAAATTTGTGTGCAGAATGTATGGCGTTTTAGATAACCCCAAAGAAAGCAAATTCTTTGGTAAAGAGTTAGATGAGCCATTGTGGACTAAAAAGCTCTATCCTGTTTGCGACAGCATTTCCGAAGCTGTTAATAAAACCTTAAACGGTGAAAAGACAGATAATATGCTCTCTTTAGAAGAAAGCTTTAATCTCGCAGATGCATCTGCAATACTGCAGTGGCAGGAAAAAATGCAGGACAGAACAAAGGTTGAAACACTTTTAGAAGCAATTGCAAAGCGCCAGAGTATTGATTCGGTAAAAGGCCTTTTTGAAACAGGCATTTCACCTTATGCTGAAAAATTGCTTTTAGAAAAAATTTCAAGAAGAGATATAAGTAATCTTGAAGACTTTGGAACTGTAATCAGAATTTACTTCTTTATGGCAAATTTAATAAATGACAACAAAAAACAGGAAAAATACAGAAATGAATGTTTCTTAACAATCAGTAAAAGTATGACAACTGTTGCAGAACACAAGGTTGAGTACATGCAAAATGCCAAAATAGTTAAAGACGATGTTACAGTTAATCTCCCTGTAAGAGTTAACTTTGGCGGAGGCTGGTCAGATACACCACCATACTGCTTAGAAAACGGCGGAACAGTATTTAATGCTGCAATAACCTTAAACGGACAGTGCCCGATTGAGGTAATAGCCAAAAAACTTCCTGAAAAGAAAGTTGTGTTAACAAGTGGAGATATTGGCTCATACGGTGAATTTACCGATATTGAACCACTCTTAGAGTGTAACAATCCGGGCGATCCGTTTGCTCTTCATAAAGCAGCACTCATTGCCTGTGGTGTATTCCCGCTTAAAGGTGGGGTTACACTTCAAGAAATTTTAGACCGTTTAGGCGGAGGTATATACCTTTCGACACAGGTATATAACATTCCAAAAGGTTCAGGTCTTGGAACAAGTTCAATCTTATCCGGTGCATGTGTAAAGGCAATTCATGAACTTTTAGGAATTGATGCGCCACTTAATGAACTTTATAACAAGGTTTCGTGTATGGAACAGTTAATGTCAACAGGTGGAGGTTGGCAGGACCAGGTTGGCGGCTTGTCAGGAGGACTTAAAATGAGTTCTTCAACTCCTGGAATATATCAGGACATTAAATGTAATGAGGTTAAACTTTCCAAAGAAACCCTTAAAAAATTAAATGACAGATTTGCAGTAATCTATACAGGACAAAGAAGACTTGCAAGAAATCTTCTTCGTGAAGTTGTAGGAAAATACATTGGCGGAAACAAAGATACAATTGATGCAATCTACGAAGTGCAAAGAATTGCAGTTTTAATGAAATTTGAACTTGAAAAAGGAAACATTGACGGCTTTTGTAAACTCTTAAATGCCCAATGGGAACTTGCACAAAAAATTGATGCAGGATGTACCAACACCTGTATCGACCAGATATTTGATTCAATAGAAGATTTGATTGATGCTAAAATGATCTGCGGTGCAGGCGGCGGCGGATTTTTACAGGTTGTTGTTAAAGAAGGCGTTACAGTAAAAGACCTTAAAAAGCGCTTAACTTCAGTGTTTGCCGACTCTGGTGTAGATGTATGGAAATCAGATTTTAAGATGGATTAATATAAGTAAAAAACTGTTCCCAAAAGTAATTTTTGGGAACAGTTTTTTATTGACATTATCTTGTTGATATGGTATGATTTAAGTGAGATATGATCCTTAGGAAAGGAGTAAAAAAGATAAAAAAACAGAGAAAAATAAAGAAAACGGGGATGTAGTAATAATGGATAAGGTTATTCTCAAGATGAAAGACATTGACAAAAGGTTTTCGGGAGTCCATGCTTTAAAATCCGTAAGCTTTGAGCTGAAAGAGGGAGAAGTACATGCCTTGATGGGAGAAAACGGAGCCGGAAAGTCAACGCTTATGAAAGTTTTGTGCGGAATATATAAGCGTGATGGCGGTGAGGTTGAGGTTTTTGGCAAACCGGTTAATTTTTCCACAATTAAAGACTCTCAGGATGCAGGTATCGGTATTATTCATCAGGAACTTAATATGATGAATCATTTAACCGTTGCACAAAACATCTATATAGGAAGAGAGCCTATGATAAACGGCGTATATATAGATGACAAAAAAATGGAACAGGACGCAAAAAAACTGTTCGACAAGATAGGCGTTAAGATTGACCCATCTGCTATACTCGGCACTTTAACAGTTGGTAAACAGCAAATGGTAGAAATTGCAAAAGCAGTTTCTAGAGATTCTAAAATTTTAGTTCTTGACGAGCCTACAGCAGCTCTTACTCAATTGGAAGTTGAGGAGCTTTTTAACATAATGGCTGACCTTAAAGCCAAAGGTATCGGAATGATATACATTTCTCACAGAATGGATGAAATCAACAGAATTTCTGACCGTATAACTGTTATGAGAGACGGTGAGTATGTAGGAACTCTTATAACTAAAGATACTACCAAAGACGAAATAGTTAAAATGATGGTAGGAAGAGTTATTTACGGTGATAAGAAAGAACAAAGCAATGTAAAAGAAGATGCACCGGTTGTTTTGGAAGTTAAAAACTTAAACCGTGGAAAAGATATTAAAGATGTAAGCTTTAAATTAAGAAAAGGCGAAATATTAGGCTTTTCGGGTCTTATGGGTTCAGGCAGAACCGAAGTTGCAAGAGCAATCTACGGGGCTGACGGATTTGACAGCGGAGAGATATTCATAAACGGTAAAAAGGTAGATATTAAAACTCCTGAACAGGCAGTTAAAAACGGAATATGTTACCTTTCGGAAGACAGAAAGAGGTATGGTCTTTTACTTGATAAATCTGTTGCAGAAAATTCAGTTTTAAGTTCGCTTGATGATTATATCAAGTGTGGTTTCATTGATGATGCTAAGATAGAGAAAGATGCAGTTCGTGAAAATGCAAAACTTAAAACAAAAACTCCGTCAATAAAGCAGATTTTAAGAAATCTGTCGGGCGGAAATCAGCAAAAAGTCATTGTTGCAAGATGGCTTCTTAAAAACTCGGATATCTTTATTTTTGATGAACCTACCAGAGGTATTGACATTGGCGCTAAAAGCGAAATGTACACACTTATGGAGGAACTTGCACAGCAGGGTAAATCAATTATAATGATTTCATCAGAGCTTTCAGAAGTTCAGAGATTAAGCGATGAAGTTGTTGTTATGTGCGAGGGCAGAATAACAGCAAAGCTTGATATCAAAGATGCAACACAAGAAACAATAATGGCGTATGCTACCATGAGAGAGGAATGATATATAATGGGAATTCTTGGTATAAAGAGATTTTTCAGAAGAGCGAAAAACAAAACAGTTGATTTTGTTGCAAATAAGGGCAAACAGAATATGATTGTTGTTGTTGCTCTTGCTGTTTTAATGTTAATTTTCTGGGTTTTAAACCCTAACTTCTTAGGAAAGTACAACATAGTAAGTATGGCTCAGTCTTTAGCACCTTATGCTATATTGGGCCTTGGCGTAACCTTTGTAATAGCAACAGGCGGGATTGACCTTTCAATCGGTACTGTTTGTATTGCATCGGCAGTTATAGCAGGTAAACTTTATATGATTGGTATGCCTCTTTGGGCAACAATCCCTGTAATGATTGCAATCGGTACTGTTTTCGGTTTGATAAATGGTATTTTAGTTGCAAAACTAAAACTTCCTGCATTTATTGCAACACTTGGTACAATGATGTTTTCAAGAGGCTTATCAGCACTTTTGGTTTCTATTCCAAACATCTTTTATCCAACAGGAACATGGTTTAACAGAGCGTTCTCAAATGCAAATGGTATTCCAACAGGTCTTTTCTGGGTAATAGGTCTTGCAATAGTATGCATGTATCTTATGTATAAATGTAAGATAGGCAGATATATACTTTCTATAGGAAGTAATGAAGAAGCAACAAGGCTTTCTGGTATCAACACAGATAAATATAAAGTAATTGCTTATACATTTAGTGGTATTGGTGCAGGTATTGCAGCAATATTCTGGGCAGCATCATTTACAACAGTTGCAGCAGCAACAGGTAACGGTATGGAACTTGACGCTATCGCAGGTGTATACATCGGCGGAACAAGCGCTGCAGGCGGTGTAGCATCAATTGCAGGTACTGTTATTGGTAATATGATGTTGGTTATTATAAGAAGCGGTCTTAACTTCGTACTTGCAAGATTTAACCTTAACTTAAACTCAACCTATGTAACCTATGTTTTAACAGGTA
>JAZSNJ010000048.1:0-4357 GCA_045536355.1 Clostridia bacterium
GCTCATATTAATCTTCCTTTCTGTCTGTTAACCCGTTACATATAAATTCGTATCATTTGTTATCGGAAAAGAATAATTCCATAAGGTTTTCTTCTTAAGGTCGGTATACACATATCTGTTTAAAAGATTTGCATTCCCCTGTATTTTACAACCATTTGCTACATAATAGTCTTCAGAATATTCTGATGGCAGTCCATAATTCTGAGTTATTTTTACCAAAGATTTATCTGTACTTTCAACAAAAGCTTTAACCTGTTCAGGGTAGGTAAGTTGCATATTATAAATATATTGTGTTGTAACAATGGGGTCTTTATTCTTTTCCCTGTTATAGTAAAAACTTACACTCTGAATTTCCAGATCTTTATTTAAAATGTATACAACTGTCATCTTATCGTGAAGTTTAACATTCCACATATTAAACTCCTCAACGATATCACCTGTTACGGTTATTTCAAATGTAGAAATGTACCCCTCGTCATGGTATTCTGTGTGCTGACCTGAAATATATACATTTCTTAAAATATTATCGGTTAAAAGTAAATCACTTACTATTTTATCATACTCTTCCTGAAAATGAACAAGTCTGCTGTAATTTTTAACACCATAGATATTTGGCATTTCATCCAACACATAAATTTCGCCGTTTAGGTAATAACATTCATAATCGGCATATTTTATAGATGCACTCATGGTGTCATTTACCTTCCCGTATGATAGTTCCCATGACCAATCAGGAGTACTCTCATCTAGAAAATGATAGTTTGTCTTTTCTGTAACATTTACATGACGGGACGCTAAACTTTCTCTTGAATTATTTCTTAATATGTCATTTTTGGTTATGTTGATAACAGGTTGATCCTGAGGTTTTTCTTTATTAAAACTACAGGATGATAAAAGCATACCCGTTACAACAAGCAAGGCCAATAATCTTATTATTTTTTTCATAAACTCACCTATTTAAGTATTATATCAAGTGCCTTAATCTGTCTTTCATAGTTTTTTATTTTTCTATTGCTGTTTGCACTTACCCTATCTTTGCCTCTTACTAAAATTACATAGTCATCCTTATACTTTCCAAACGACTCATAAAGCTTTGTTTCGGACAAAGGTATTTTAACATAAGTTCCATCATTTGCATAATTTTTATCAGGAAAATCTGAAACCTTACCCGCAATGCCCTGATCTATAAATGCATCGACCATATTTTCGTCTACAATCTGTATTATATGGTTTCCCGTTGACAAAACAGCATTTATCTTCATTCCCATTGTAGCATCAGCCTGTGTATCGGTTGCCATTGTAATATCCGATATCCCAGAATACCCTAAGTTCTGGATTTCGTGCTTTAATTTACCATCTTCATTAACATCAAGATTTAAACTGTTTACTTTAGTCTTTATTTCTTCAAATGTTTCTGTTGGAAGAATGTTCTGCCCAACAATTACCATATACACATCTTCTGTTGTTCTGAAAACGGTTGCACTTAAAATAGAAATTAAGCTGATTATCAAAATAATTCCGATTAATATATGAAACTTATAATAATCCCATATATAATCAAGTCTTTGCTCTTTGGGGACTTCTTTAATTTTGACAAAATGGTCTGCCATAAAGCTACTCCTTATTTAAACAGATTTTTCATTTTTTCAAAAAATGTTGCTCTGTTTATATGATTTTCTCCGGTATCGGTTGCAGAAAACTCTTTTAAGATATTTTTTTGCTTTTGAGTAAGATTTTTTGGTATTTCAACCATAACAGTAAAATAATGATCTCCCTTGCCGATTACCTTTTTAATTCCCTTGCCTTTTAAAACAAAGGTTGTACCTGATTGTGTTCCCTCTGGAATTTTATATTTAGTCTTACCCTGAATGGTTGGCACATCTATCTCAGCACCTAATGCTGCCTCAGGGAAAGTTATCGGAACATCGCAGTACACATCTGCACCTTTCCTTTTATAAAGAGCGTGTGGTGCAATTCTTATGCCGATAAGCAAATCTCCGTAAGGTCCACCATTTGTACCTGCATCACCAAAGCCTCTTTTTTGTAAGTATTGTCCCTGATCAATACCCTCAGGTATATCAAGATTGATTTTTTTGTTTTTCTGAACTCTGCCTTTACCATTACAGGTTGTGCATGGGTCTTTTATAGTTTTGCCTTTACCCATACATCTTTGACAGGTTTCAGTAGTCATCATATTGCCAAGCATTGTCTGGCGTACTCTTTTAATCTGGCCTGTTCCTTTACAATCAGGACAAGTTTCGGGCTGTGTGCCTTTTTTAGCACCTGAGCCATTACAATCAGGGCAGTTTTCAATTCTTCTAAAAGAAAGCTCTTTTTTGCAACCGTAGGCTGCTTCTTCAAATGTAAGATTTGCCTGAATTTCTATATCTCTGCCTTGTGTGGGAGCATTTCTTCGTGCACTTTGTGAAGAACCAAATCCACCACCGAAAAAGGACTCAAAAATATCACCAAAATCACCTGTAAAGCCACCACCGAAGCCACCAAAGCCACCCGCTCCGGCACCACCACCGTAAGATGGATCAACCCCTGCATGACCGAACTGGTCATACCTTGCTCTTTTCTCAGAGTCCGACAAAACTTCATAAGCTTCGTTTACCTCTTTGAATTTAGCCTCTGCCTCTTTATTGTCAGGATTCATATCGGGATGATATTTTTTTGCCTGTTGTCTGAAAGCTTTTTTAAGCTCTGCCTCACTTACATTTTTATTTACGCCAAGGACTTCATAATAATCCCTTTTATCTGCCATGTTAGGCTCCTCCGCCTTTCATTAAATGCTTTTTGTTACCAAAAGCGGGGCGGAATCTTTTCCGCCCTGCCTTTTAATTATTCATCATCTACTACATCGCCCTGAGCTTCATTTTGTGGGTTTGCTTCAGGGTTCGCATTTTCAGGGTTTGCCTGTTGATACATTTTTGCTGAAATTTCATAAAATGCTTTCTGCAAGTCTTCTGTTGCTTTTTTAATGCCTTCAGTATCTGTTCCCTTTAACGCTTCTTTAACTTTATCGCACTCTGCAGTGATTTTTGCTTTTTCTTCATCAGAAACTTTGTCTTTTAATTCATCGAGTGCTTTTTCTGACTGATATACCAAAGTATCTGCCTGATTTCTAACTTCGATTGCTTCTTTTTTCTTCTTGTCTTCTTCAGCATACTGTTCTGCTTCTTTAACTGCTTTATCTATATCTTCATCAGAAAGATTTGTTGATGCAGTAATTGTAATTTTCTGTTCTGCACCTGTTCCTAAATCTTTTGCAGATACATTAACAATACCGTTAGCATCAATATCAAATGTTACTTCAATCTGTGGAACTCCTCTTGGTGCAGGAGCAATACCTGATAAGCTGAAGTTGCCTAATGTTTTATTGTCTGCAGCCATTTCTCTTTCGCCCTGAAGTACATGGATTTCAACTGAAGTCTGTCCGTCAGCAGCGGTTGAGAACACCTGGCTTTTTTTGGTAGGAATTGTAGTGTTTCTTTCAATTAATTTTGTGCATACACCACCTAATGTTTCGATTCCGAGTGAAAGTGGGGTAACATCTAAAAGCAATAATCCTTTAACATCTCCACCTAATACACCACCCTGAATTGATGCACCTACTGCAACACATTCGTCAGGGTTAATTCCTTTATGAGGTTCTTTGCCTGTAATTTTTTTAACAGCTTCCTGAACTGCAGGAATTCTTGATGAACCGCCTACCAAAATTACTTTATTAATATCAGCATTTGAAAGACCTGCATCATCCATAGCTTTTCTTGTAGGTATCATTGTTCTTTCAACTAAATCTGATGTAAGTTCATCAAATTTTGCTCTTGTAATTGTTATGTCCAAATGTTTAGGACCTGTTGCATCAGCAGAAATAAATGGGAGATTTACATTTGTTGTCATAGCTGATGAAAGCTCAATTTTAGCTTTTTCTGCTGCTTCTTTAAGTCTCTGAACTGCCATTTTGTCTAATCTTAAATCTATACCGTTATCTTTTTTAAATTCGTCTGCCAGATAGTCAATCAATTTCTGGTCAAAATCATCACCGCCTAAACGGGTATCACCATTTGTTGCCAAAACTTCAAATACTCCATCACCGATTTCCAAGATTGATACATCAAATGTACCGCCGCCTAAATCGTATACCATAATCTTTTCGCCATTGTCTTTGTCAAGACCATAAGCAAGAGCTGCAGCTGTAGGCTCATTGATAATTCTTTTAACATCAAGACCCGCAATTTTACCTGCATCTTTTGTAGCCTGTCTTTGTGCATCTGAAAAATATGCCGGTACTGTTATTACTGCCTCAGTTACAGTTGTTCCCAAATAGCTCTCAGCTGTTGCTTTTAACTTC
>JAZSNJ010000147.1:0-9029 GCA_045536355.1 Clostridia bacterium
GTTATTTGGACAAAGCTTCGCCAAAAGGCAATTTTACAAGAGGATTATACTATAGAAAGGTGCTATAAAATATGAACTGGACAGAAGTTAAAATAACAACAAACCAAAACGGAATAGAAACACTTACAGGTGTTTTATTAAACATAGGAATAACAGGCATAAGAATTGAGAATGCGAATGACTTTAATGAATTTTTAGATGGTACAGAAATCTACTGGGACTATGTTGATGAAAGCCTTATGTACTTAAAAGACTGCGAAACAAAGGTTATATTGTATATCCCCGAAAACTCACAGGGACTTGATATGTTAACCTCTTTAAAGCAGGAACTTTCAGTTTTAAAAGAAACAGGAGAGTTTGGTGATTTAACATTAGAATTTAACAATGTAAAAGAAGAAGACTGGGAAAACAACTGGAAAAAGTATTTCAAGCCTTTAAAGGTCGGCAAAAAGTTTTTAATTAAACCGTCATGGGAAGAAGCCGACAATACCGAAAACAGAAAGATATTGGAAATTGATCCAGGTATGAGCTTTGGTACAGGCACCCACGAAACCACAAGACTTTGCTTAGAAACAATGGATACTATCTCCCTTTCAGACAAAAAGGTTTTGGATTTAGGATGCGGAAGCGGTATACTTTCAATAGGTGCACTCTTATCAGGCGCGAATGATGTAACACTTGTAGACATTGACTTTAACAGCACCAAAATAGCAACAGAAAACATATTAAAAAACGGTTTTTCAAATGACCTTTTTAAAGTTTACTGCGGTAATGTATTAGAAGATGATTTATTGTGCGAAAAAATAGGCTTTAACACTTATGATGTTATATTTGCGAACATAGTTGCAGATGTTTTAAAGGCTATGAGCCCACTTTTCAAAAAGTTTTTAAAACAGGGCGGAACACTTATTGTATCGGGCATTATAACTGAAAGAAAAGATGAAGTTTTAAACAAAATCAAATCAGAAGGTTTTACTGTTTTAGAAGAAAAACAAGATGGCGCCTGGGCTTTGGCAGTGCTAAAAAATAGCGATTGACTTTTTTAAGCTTTAATGGTAAAATAACTGTATGTTAATAAAAAGCGATGAAGGAAACAGTAACCTTGGATAAGGCTTTTAAGAGAGAGAAACATTTGCTGGGAGTTTCTTAAGCCCTCTTTGGCGAACACCATTCCGGAGCTGCAGTGCAGAAAAGTAAAAGTAAGTGCTGCCGATTCACTTATCGTTAAAAGTAAATTAAGTTAAAAATCAAGGTGGAACCGTGCTACATTTTGCACCCTTGAAAGCATAGAAAAAATCTATGCTTAAAGGGTGTTTTTTATATATTTGTAAAAGAAAGGAAGTTTAAAAATGAGAGTAGTTTATAATAACGGTGAAGTCAAAGAATGTCCTCAAGAAGAGGAATTGCATGTAATCCGTCATACTGCTGCCCACATTATGGCACAGGCAATAAAAAGGCTTTATCCTCATGCAGACTTTGCATACGGTCCTGCAACAGAAAAAGGCTTTTACTATGATGTTGATTTGGGCGAAACAAAATTAACAGATGAAGACCTTTTAAAGATTGAGCAGGAAATGAAAAAAATTGTAAAAGAAAATCTTCCCATTAAGCCTTATATTCTTCCCCGTGATGAAGCAATAAAGCACATGGAAGAAAGAAATGAAAAATACAAGGTTGAACATATCGGCGATTTAGCAGAAGATGAACAGATAAGTTTTTATCAGCAGGGCGAATATGTTGATATGTGTGTTGGCCCACACCTTATGTATACAAAAGCATTAAAAGCTTTTAAAATTATGGGCCAGTCAGGCGCATACTGGAAAAATGACAAAAACAATACAATGCTTACCCGTATAAACGGTATTGCTTTTGCAAGTCAGCAGGAGCTTGACGATTATCTTGTATTGTTGGAAGAAGCAGAAAAGAGAGACCATAGAAAAATCGGAAAAGAAATGGGACTTTTTATGATGAGCGAAGAAGCTCCTGGATTCCCATTCTTCTTACCAAAAGGTATGGCTCTTAAAAATTCACTTATAGAATACTGGAGAGATATCCATTCAAGAGAAAATTATGTTGAAGTTTCAACACCACTTATTATGAACCGTCATCTCTGGGAAACAAGCGGACATTGGGACCATTATAAAGACAATATGTATTCAACCATAATTGATGAAGATACCTATTGTGTAAAACCTATGAACTGTCCGGGCGGAGTTATGGTTTATGCATCAAAGCCACACTCTTACCGTGAACTTCCTATGAGAGTGGGCGAACTTGGTCTTGTTCACCGTCATGAATTAAAAGGCGCACTTCACGGTCTTTTCAGAGTTAGATGCTTTACACAAGACGATGCTCATATCTTTATGAGAAAAGAACAGATTAAAGATGAAATTGTTGGTGTTGTTCACCTTATAAACGAAGTTTATACAAAATTCGGATTTAAGTATTTTATAGAACTTTCAACCCGTCCTGAAGACAGTATGGGAAGCGATGAAGACTGGAATGCAGCAACAGAAGGCCTTAAAAACGCATTAGAAGCATTAAATCTTCCTTATACAATCAATGAGGGCGACGGTGCTTTCTACGGTCCTAAGATTGACTTCCATTTGGAAGACTCATTGGGAAGAACATGGCAGTGCGGTACAATCCAGCTTGACTTCCAGATGCCAATTAACTTTGAGCTTGACTATATTGACGAAAACGGTGAAAAACAGCGTCCAATTATGATACACCGTGTATGCTTCGGCTCAATCGAAAGATTTATAGGTATAATAACAGAGCATTTTGCAGGTAAATTCCCTGTATGGCTTGCTCCTGTTCAGGCAAAAGTTTTACTTGTTTCTGAAAAGTATAAAGACTACGGAAATAAAGTATATAATGCTTTAAGAGATGCAAAAATCAGATGCGAGTTAGATGCAAGAAACGAAAAAATCGGCTATATGGTTCGTGAAGCACAGGTTGTTGACAGAGTGCCTTATATGTTAATTGTAGGTCAGAAAGAAGAAGAAGAGGGCACAGTTTCAATCCGTTACCGTGATTCAAAAGAAACCGAAACAATGACGCTCGAAGCCTTTGTTGAAAAGATAACAAACGAAACCCAAAACAGAATTTAACATAAAAAAGCATCGCAATAGCGATGCTTTTTTTAATTTAGTTCTTTATTTCTTCTTTGTTTTTTGCGTTCTGGGTGGTTTCAACATTCCCACCGTCTTGCATAATTTTTTTGAGGCGTTCTTTTCTTTCTTTTTTCTTTTTCCCGTGATTTACAATACCCATTACTATAAAGACTACCACCAACACCACAACAGAAATAAGGGCAAAAAGGATAATCCTTGTTATTATCATATAAACAGGAAGTTCTTCTTCTGTTTCAGCCTTTACGGTTGCTAAAACCTCTCCGTCAGGTAGCATTATATCAATCCCTGTTTCGCTGTAGCTATACTTAAGGTCTTCTTTTGTATAACCTGCAACTAAGTAAAAGGTTGTATCTTCTATAGATTTATATGTTGTAAGCTCATCTTTAAACTGAGGGATTTCATCTTTTGTTAAAGTTACTTTATTATATGCTGAAAGACCGTAGGCAATAATTCTTTTTAAATCATCTTTGGTTGATTTAAAGTCATTCCCGCCCCTTAAAACAATAATTAAATCCCTGTCATCTGCTTTAACATATAAAGCTGCGCAGTTTTTATCCTCACTTGTAAAGGTTGTTTTAATTCCCTTAATTTTATATTGTCCCATTTCTTCTTTGGAAAAATAAGGGTTGTCTTTTTTTAAATGTCGTTCTTCAAAACAAACATCATTTGTGGGAATTACATATTCTTCATTTGTAAAAATAGTATAAAATTCTTCATTTACTATAGCACTTTTTAATATTAATGCTATATCATAAACTGTTGAATAGCCTCTGGCATCTTTCTCTAAAAGAGCAGTATAGTCAGTATTAAGTGCCCCTAATTTTTTTGCTTCTTCATTTAAATAAAGGCAAAAATCATTACTCACGCCTGAAATTTTTTCAGAAAGTAAAAGTTTTGCATCAAATGCTGACTTTAGCATTATGGCATTTAAAACCGAATCTCGTGATAAAACTTCCCCGCTTTCTAAAGAAAGGTTTGCATTTTCTGAAAGCACCTTTCTTTTTAAAGAATCAGACGCTTCTAAAGTATCATTTACAGAAAGCTGTTTAGTACCTATAAAGGTTAGCATTATATCGTTAAGACCTGATGCTAAAAATTCTTCGTCTTTTTTATCTTCAAATAAAATCTGTCCGTCAGATGCTGAAATCATAACAGCCGATGACGCTTTTATATCAAGTTGATTTGCGTATGCTGTCTTTGAAAATAAAATAAGCATACATAAACTTAAAATTATCTTTTTCATACTTTACACCATTTTTATAATTTTTTTAGGGCATTTTTCTGCGCAAGTTAAACACCCCACACATTTATCATAGTCAATTACAGCAAGGTTTGAAGTAACAGTTATTGCCTCCTGCGGACAGTTCTTAGCACAAATAGCGCATCCTATACAACCCGCCTTACATTTATCCTTAACCAAAACGCCCTTATCTGTTGATGAGCATTTAACATAAACCTTTATATCTTTAGGAAGAATTTCTATCACATTTTTGGGACAGGCGTTTACACACATTTTACAGCTTGTGCATTTTTCTTTATCAATTTCTGCCACACCGTCTTTTATGGTGATTGCTCCAAACTTACACACCTTTACGCAATCTCCATAACCCAAACAGGAAAACTCGCATTCTTTATCGCCACCTTTTAAGGCATAAACATCTTTGCATGTTTTTGTTCCGTCAAAAAGGTATTTGATTTTAACACTGTGGTTATCACCATTACACTTTACAAAAGCTGAAGTTTCTTTTGTATCTTTTGTTTTAACTCCCATAATAATTGAAATTTTTTTGTTATTCTCATTTCCGTTTACAGGACAAGCATTTACATCTGCCTTACCGTTTACTATAGCCTCTGCACAGGCAGAGCACCCTGCATAGCCACATCCTCCACAGTTGGCACCGGGCAGATTTTCTAAAACAAAATCTATTCTGTCATCTTTGGTAACACTAAAGATTTTACTTGCCAAAGACAGCAAAATCCCAATTAAAAGACCGATAACACCAAAGATTAACACAGGTATTAAAATGTCCATTAAAATCCGTCCTTTCTTTTAAAAATTAAGTCCAGAAAAAGCCATGGCTATAAGTGCCGCAGAAATTAATACAATAGGATACCCCTTTAAAAAGTGGGGAACATCGCTTCTTTCTATTCTTTCTCTTACTCCGGAAAGTAAAACTATTGCCAAAGTAAAGCCTAAAGCTGCGCTTAAATTAAACATTACTGCTTCAATTAAAGTTTCGTATTTATAGGTGTCTGTAACCAAAAGCACAGCGCCTAATACAGCACAGTTTGTTGTAATTAAGGGAAGATAAATTCCAAGTGCAGTATATAAAGACGGCACACTTTTTTCAAGCACCATTTCAACAAACTGAACCAAAGCTGCAATAACAAATATAAAAACAATAGTTTTCATATATTCGAGTCCGAATGGAACTAAAATATATTTATATATTAAAAACGATACTGCTCCCGCAAGCGTCATAACAAAGGTAACTGCCATACCCATACCAAGGGCAGTTGATGTTTTTTTGGAAACCCCCAAAAACGGGCAGATTCCCATAAATCTTGAAAATATAAAATTGTTTGTTAAAAGTCCCGATAAAAGGATTGATAAAAGTCCTGCCAAAGTAACATCAGCCATTTGCCTTACCCCTTCCTTTTATGAGATTTATAACTCCAAGCAATATTCCAAGTGTTAAAAATCCGCCTGATGGCAGAATAAACATAAGCATAGGTTCATAAAATTCAGGCATTACATTAAAGCCTAAAAAGGTTCCATTACCCAATATTTCACGAACGGTTGCAATTAATATAAGGGCTAAAGTAAAACCAAGTCCCATTGAAAGTCCGTCAATAAAAGAGGAAATCGGACCATTTTTAGATGCAAAAGCTTCTGCCCTTGCTAAAATTATGCAGTTTACAACAATGAGTGGAATAAATACACCCAAAGACTCTGAAACTGACGGCAGAAATGCCTCTAAAAGTAACTCAACTACCGTAACAAATGTTGCAATAATTACTATATAAGATGCAATTCTTACCTTCTGTGGTATAACTTTTCTTAAAAGTGATATAACCACATTAGAGCATACCAAAACAACGGTTGCAGAAAGCCCCATACCTATTGCATTTATAACAGATGTTGTCGTAGCAAGAGATGGGCACATTCCAAGAAGAAGTACCAATACGGGATTTTCTTTTATTAAGCCTTTTGTAAAGTTTTTCATAAAAACCCCCTCCTTAATAATCTTCGGCTAATTGTAAAGCATAATTTACGGCATCTGTTACAGCTTTTGATGTTACCGTTGCACCGGATATTGCCTTAACTTCGTTTTCTTTAGCTGAATTTTTGTTAAGTTTTATTTCATAAACCTTACCAATAAATTGTTTTTTAAAATCAGGTTTTGTAAGATTTGCACCAAGCCCCGCAGTTTCTGAGTGGCTTAATACATCAAGTCCCGTAATTTTTTTATTGTTGTCAACACCAACAGCAAGGTCTATTTCTCCGCCATAGCCATATGCTTTAAGCATTATCACAATGCCTTTGTCATCTGCTTTAAAAACCGTATATTCTTCAGTTTGGTCAATGATTTCAAACTTTTTTGCATCTATCACAGTTTTAAGTGAATTTTGTAATGCGATTTCCTGATTTTTAAGTATTACAGGTTTAGTTATTTTGTTTACTGCACTTAATATAAAGGCCACTAAAACACATATTACTACAAGCGTTAAAGTCATTTTTAAAGGAGAGTTATTATCTTTCATTTTTAAACCCTCCGTATCTTTTATTAGTAGTAAATTTATCAATTAAAGGAGTTACAATGTTCATAATTAATATGGCATAAGAAACCCCTTCAGGACTTTTCCCGTAAATTCTTATAACAAAGGTTAAAACGCCAAGACCTATGGCATATACAATATGACCTTTAGATGTCATAGGGCTTGTTACATAATCGGTTGCCATAAACACAGCACCAAGCATAAGTCCGCCCGATAAAATATGATAAAGACCGTTATTACCTGTTAAGTAGCACAAAACAAACATAGTCAAAACATAAATTACGGGAATTTTAAAAGTTATAACTTTTCTTATAAGTAAATATATAAAACCAATTAATATTGCAAGTGTCGAGGTTTCGCCAATACATCCCCCAACATTTCCAAAAAACAAGTCCTTATAAGATGCAATATATTCTCCCGTTTCTTTTAGTGCGCCAAGCGGTGTTGCGCCTGACACAACATCTGTAATTAAAGATGTTGTAAATTGTGGATTGGTCCACAAGGTCATAATAACAGGAAAACAGGAAAGTAAAAATACCCTTGCCGAAAGGGCTGGATTTACAAAGTTAAGCCCAAGTCCCCCAAAGCACATTTTTACTATTATAATGGCAAAAAAGCTTCCGATAACACCCACATAATAGGGCGCAGAAACAGGAAGGTTAAATGAAATAAGCATACCTGTAATTACTGCAGAATAATCCCCCACAGTTATATCTTTTTTAAAGATTTTCTCCCATAAATATTCAAAAAACATTGAGCTTAAAACACATATTAAGGTGTGCTCTAAAGCAGGAAGACCGAAATAATAAACTGCTGCAAAAAGTACAGGTAAAAGTGCGATTACAACATCACGCATTAAAGTTTTTGTGTCTTTATTTGTTCTTATATGAGGAGCATAAGACACAATTAAACTGTTATCCATTTATTTACCCTCCTTTTGGCTTCTAATCAGTGCCTTTCCCGACTTAATATGCTGAACAATAAATCTTCTCTGTGGGCAGATATAAGCACAGGCACCGCATTCTATACAGTCTGTAATATGAAACTCTTTTAATTTTTCCGTATCCTTTAAATTAGCAAATACAGTTAAAAAGTTTGGCATAAGTCTCATAGGGCAAACATCAACACATCTTCCGCATTTTATGCAAACACCCTCGTCTTTCCCATAGGTAGGTGGTTTTAAAAATGCTAAAACTCCCGATGTGCCTTTTATAACAGGAACATCTGTTTTGCATTGTGAAATGCCCATTCTTTTTAGTGGTATAGGAAATTGCTGTCATGTGGCGCGATGTCAAGAAGAATTGCGAAGCAATTGTTGAGAGCGCAAAATTTGCATTTTGCGCTTTTTAGAATCTGCCGTATATTTGATTAGAGGTAAAAGAAAATCTTTTGCAAAGAGTAGATTAGATGGAGGAGTAACATGGGAATAACCAAGTGCAAACAGACAAAAGAAAATATTATTCGGATGGCAGGAGTTGCATTTCCCCAGAGAGGGATACCGGAAATAGAAGAGTTAACCGATGGAATGTGCAATATTGCCTATAAGCTAACCTATGAGGATGGATTTCAGACGATTCTGAAAATTGCCTCTCCCATAAAGAACGGTTTTCTCACAAATGAATGCAACCTGATGGATGCAGAAGTAAAGGCTATGAAGCTGGTGGCTCAGAATACGGACATAAAAGTGGCCGAAGTTTATGCATACGATACGACCAGGACCCTATGTGAAGGGGATTATTTTTTCATGGAATGTATAGAAGGTGCAAACTGGATATCGGTAATTGATAGTTTGGGACAGGATATGAATTCCGGTCTTCGCAGAAAAGTCGGTGCATTGCAAAAACAATTATCAGTAATTTCTAATGCTAAATTTGGGCTATTGGGAGATGCGCTTCATCCATTTGATAAGTTATTCGATTTTGTGTATTTCTTAATTAGCAATGTCTTGGACGATGCGGAAAAAAGAGAGGTTGTAATCGGCGTTCCCAAGAATGAAATACTGGATGAGCTTACAAAAGATAAGGATGTTTTTGAAGAAATTAAAACACCAACCTTAGTACATTGGGACATGTGGGAAGGTAACATATTTGTTAAGGACGGAGAAATTACAGG
>JAZSNJ010000145.1:0-16219 GCA_045536355.1 Clostridia bacterium
TCCTTCAGGAATACATTCCATACATTCTTTGAATGTTAAAACTCTTCTTAAGCAGAAGTAGATTACCGCAAAAACAATAGCTGCAAATGAACCATACATTAAACCAACAGATGCATCGCAACCGGCAAAAGCATCAATAAAGTTTACACCATCAAAGAAACCGCCTGAATAAATCATACCAATTACACAAGCAATGATTAAAACTATAACAGGAAGAAGAAGGTCAATAACTTTACCTTTTGAATTACCTGAACTGTTTTCAATTGACTTGAATGTATCAGCATCAGGTGATGAGAATAAATCGCCTGTTTCAAGTGCTGCTTTTTCGTGCTTAACCATTGGACCGTAATCAAATTTTGTTGTGATAATAACAACCATCATTACTACTGTTAAAATAGCATAGAAGTTATATGGGATTGCTCTTATAAAGAGTTCAAAACCATTCATACCGGAATCTGAAGCAAATCCTGCAACTGCAGCAGCCCATGATGAAATAGGAGCAATAATACAAACAGGAGCAGCTGTAGCGTCAATTATGTATGCAAGTTTTGCTCTTGATACATTAAATTTATCTGTTACAGGGCGCATTACAGAACCAACTGTAAGACAGTTAAAATAGTCATCAATAAAAATTAAAACACCAAAAACAACTGTTGCAAGCTGAGCGCCGATTCTTGATTTAATATGTTTGGAAGCCCATTCACCAAACGCTGCAGAACCACCTGCTTTGTTCATAAGTGCTACCATAGCGCCAAGTAAAACTAAAAACAGTAAGATGCCTACATTGTAGCTGTCTGAAAGTGAGCCTACAAATCCGTCAACAAATCCATGCTCGATAAATGTAACGAAACTAAATGCACCTGTTGAAGCATCTACAGCATAAAGACCTGCACCAACTAAAATACCTACAAACAATGAAGAATAAACTTCTTTTGTAATAAGTGCCAATGCTATAGCAATTACCGGTGGCAATAATGCCCATAATGAGTTACTGAAAAAGCTTACATATTCTGCTTCTTCTTCAGCAAATGCAGCAAAAGGCAATGCAACAATCATAACTAAAGCTAAAATTGCCGCGAGAGCTAAAACTCTCTTTTTGTTAAACATTTTTCATCTCTCCTTGTTTTATTAAAAAAATAAAGTGATACACTTTCCTTGCGTATCACTAAATAACAAAATAATTTGTGATAGCACTCCACTTTCGTGACAGTACAGCATATATTGTATACTATACCAGCATCTGTGCTTATAAGGGTTACACAGAAACTTCGGCAAATGTTCCTTTCAATTTAAGACAATACCTTAATAAATCTTTAAATTTACTTATAACATTCGCACCTCTACCAAATATTTACTTAACTGAAATATATCATAATTATTTCACATTGTCAATAAAAACCTAAAACTTTACAACACAGCGATTGATTGTAAATCCTTGTGCAGAAAAATTTTTCTCATACTCTGTCTGAATGTTTTTTTCATTATACTCGCTGTTATGCAAATCGTATGTTAATTCAGAAACTGACGCACCATACTCTTTAAACTCTTCCAGTGAAAAATCAAACAGTGGTCGGTTATCAGTCTTAAACCAAAGCTCACCGTCTTGTTTAAGTATGTTGTTATACAGTTTTAAAAAAGTTCTGTAGGTAAGTCTTCTTTTTGCTTGTTTTGACTTTTTCCATGGGTCAGAAAAGTTAAGATATATTCTGTCAATTTCATCTTCTTCAAACATTTCATGAAGAAGTGTTGCATCACCTAAAACGAACTTGACATTGTTAATTCCCTCTTTAACCACCTTTTCCATTGCTAAAATAATTACATCCATGCATTTTTCAAGCGCAACAAAGTTGACATCGGGGTTTTGTTTTGCACACTCTGTTACAAAACCACCTTTACCGCAACCGATTTCCAGATGTATTGGATTTTCGTTTTTAAAAACTTCTTTCCATTTGCCTTTATTGTCATTGGGAGAAGTTTCAGCAACGCTTATACAGTTTTCAAACCGTAAATCTCTGTTTTTCTTTCGTCTCATTCTCATAGTCTAATCACCTTATTTAGCTCTGCTTTTTGCTCTTAATCCGTTATCTAATATTTTCTTTCTTATTCTTATGTTTTTAGGTGTTACCTCGATAAGTTCATCTGAACCTATAAACTCAATAGCTTCTTCTAAGCTCATAATTTTAGGTGGAACAAGTCTTAAAGCATCATCAGAACCTGATGCACGGGTGTTTGTCATGTGTTTTTTCTTACATACATTAACATTTATATCGTCTGATTTTGGTGATTCACCAACTACCATACCCTCGTATACAGGTACACCTGCTCCAATAAATAGTGTTCCTCTTTCCTGTGCATTGTATAAACCGTAAGTAACTGCTTCGCCTGATTCAAAAGCAACCAAAGAGCCTGTATTTCTTCCCGGTATATCACCTTTATAAGGCATATATGAATCAAAAACAGTATTTAAAATTCCTTCTCCCTTTGTATCTGTCAAAAATACATTTTTGTAACCAAAAAGGCCTCTGGACGGAATTAAGAATTCCAGTCGTGTTCTTGTGCCTTTAGGCTCCATAGAAACAAGTTCTGACTTTCTGTTTCCGAGTTTTGACATAACAGCCCCTACAGATTCATCAGGAACATCAATTATTACTCTTTCGATTGGTTCTGATTTGACACCGTCAATTTCTTTAAATAAAACTTTAGGTGTGCTTACTGAAAATTCATAGCCTTCTCTTCTCATTGTTTCTATTAAGATTGATAAGTGCATTTCACCTCTGCCTGACACTTTGAATGAGTCAGTACTGTCCCCATCTTCAACTCTTAACGAAACATCTTTTAAAAGCTCTTTATAAAGACGGTCTCTTAATTGTCTTGAAGTAACAAATTTACCCTCTTTACCCGCAAAAGGACTGTCATTTACCGCAAAAGTCATTTCAACAGTAGGTTCGCTGATTTTAACAAATGGAAGTGGCTCGACTGTTGAAGTATCACAAAGGGTATTGCCGATTGTTATATCTCCAACACCGGAAAAACAAACAATGTCTCCCACTTTTGCCTCAGTAACGCTTTCACGGTTTAAGCCTTCAATCTGATAGAGATTTACGACCTTACTTTTATAAGGCTCAATTAAATTATGATAGTCGCAAACAGTAATTTCCTGATTTTGTTTTAAAACGCCTCTTTCAATTCTGCCGATACCTATTCTTCCAACATATTCGTTATAATCAATTGAAGAAACCAAAACCTGAGCAGGTCCTATTTCATCACCTTCTGGTGCAGGAATCTGGTCAATTATTTTTTCAAAAAGAGGCACAAGGTCTACACCTTTACTATCAGGTGTAAGAGAAGCTGTACCATCTCTTCCTGAACAAAATATTACAGGACTGTCAAGTTGCTCATCTGTTGCATCAAGTTCTAACAAAAGCTCTAAGACTTCGTCCATTACCTCATCAATTCTTGCATCTGGCTTGTCTATTTTATTAATTGCAACTATTAAGTTATGTCCTAGTTCCAATGCTTTTTGGAGTACAAACCTTGTTTGTGGCATTGGACCTTCTGCCGCATCAACCAATAATATTACACCATCTACCATTTTTAAAACACGCTCAACTTCACCACCGAAATCAGCATGTCCGGGAGTGTCAACAACATTGATTTTTATATCTTTGTAATAAATAGAAGTGTTTTTTGCGAGAATGGTTATTCCTCTCTCTTTCTCCAAATCATTAGAGTCCATAACCCTTTCTTCTACTATCTGATTGTCCCTGAAAGTGCCACTTTGTTTAAGCATTTCGTCAACCAAAGTTGTTTTACCATGGTCTACATGGGCAATTATTGCAATGTTTCTCAAATCTTGTCTAATCATAAAAATCTCCTTAGGTGTAATTAATAAGTTAATTGCATTTTATATATTCATCAATCCACTTTAATGCTCTTTCTGATATCTTTGTATTTTTATCTTTTTTATTTTTATATCTTTCGTTAAGTGAAGAAATAATACCAAAATTAATATTCATTGGTTGAAAATTTGTAACAGTTTCATCACTTACATAATGAGAAAGTGCACCAATTGCTGTTTCTTTTGGGAATATTACTTCATCTTTTCCCAAAAGTTTATTTGCTATATAAATGCCAACCAAAAGTCCTGATGCAGCCGACTCTATATACCCCTCAACACCTGTTATCTGTCCTGCAAAATAAATATTGGGGTTTTTCTTTAATGAATAGTGCTTATCAAGAAGTTTTGGCGAATTTATATATGTGTTTCTGTGCATAACTCCGTATCTTACAAATTCTGCATTTTTTAAAGCGGGAATCATACCAAAAACTCTTTTTTGTTCTCCGAATTTCAAATGTGTCTGAAACCCCACAATGTTATAAAGAGTTGCACTTGAGTTATCCTGTCTTAACTGTACTACTGCATATGGGTCTTTACCTGTTTTAGGGTCAGGCAATCCAACGGGTTTTAATGGGCCGAAAAGAAGTGTTTGCTCTCCCCTTTTTGCCATAACCTCAACAGGCATACAACCTTCAAAAATCTTGTTGTTTTGTTCAAATTCCTTAAGGACTGCACACTCTGCATTTATAAGTTCTTGATAAAATGCATCATATTCTTCTTTAGTCATAGGGCAGTTTATATATGCTGCCTCGCCTTTATCGTATCTTGATGCAATATATGCACTCTCAAAATCAATGCTTTCTTTTGTTACAACAGGCGCTGCAGCATCAAAAAAGTGCAGGTAATCTTCTCCTATAAATTTTGAAATAGAGCTAGAGAAAGCATCAGATGTTAACGGACCTGTTGCAATAACCGTTATTCCATCCGGAATTGTTGTGATTTCTTTATTTATGATGTTTACATTTTTTAAACTATTAATTTTGTTTGTAACAGTCTCAGAAAAAAGTTCTCTGTCAACTGCCAAACATCCACCTGCTGGAACTTTGGTTTCATCTGCAGATTTTATAATCACAGAATCAAGTCTTCTCATTTCTTCTTTTAAAAGGCCTGGTGCGTTTTCAAGTCCCGCTCCCCTTAATGAGTTTGAGCACACAAGTTCTGCAAATGTATCTTTATGATGTGCAGGTGAATGCTTTGAAGGTTTCATTTCATAAAGGTCAACCTCTATGCCTGATTTTGCAAGTTGCCATGCACATTCTGTTCCGGCAAGTCCTGCACCTATTACATTTACCTTCAATTATTTAACTCCCCTTTCAAAACTGCAATCGGGGTTTGTGCATTTTAACTTTTGTTTTCCTCTGAATGCGTTTTTGCCGAGCATTGAACCACATTCAGGGCAAATTTCTTTTGTAGGAACATCCCACATCATAAAATCACATTCAGGATTTTTTTCACAACCATAATACTTTCTGCCTTTTTGTGATTTCTTTTCCAATATCTTTCCACCACATTTAGGGCACAAAACACCTGTGTCTACAGCTATTGTTTTTGTATTTCTGCATTCAGGAAAACCTGGACATGCCAAAAACTTTCCAAATCTTCCCTGCTTTATAACCATCAGTCTTCCGCACTTTTCACATTTAACATCAGTTTCTTCGTCTTGTATGGTTACCTTTTCCATATTTTGTTCTGCTTTTTTTAAGTCTTCTTCAAAAGGCTTGTAAAAATCTTTTAAAACCTTTGTCCAGCTTGTGCCGTCTTCAATCTCATCAAGTGTTTTCTCCATATTTGCAGTAAAGTCAACATTAACTATATCTTTAAAATGCTTAGACATAATTGTGTTAACAATAGTTCCAAGCTCAGTTGGTTTTAAGCTTTTTTGTTCCTTTATGATATAACCTCTGTCTAAAATTGTCGAAATTGTTGGTGAATATGTGCTTGGTCTTCCTATACCGTTTTCTTCCATAGTCTTAATAAGTGATGCTTCTGTATATCTTGATGGCGGCAAAGTGAAATTCTGGTTGGATTCAATCTCATCAATTTTTAATGTCTCACCAATTGTCAACGCTGGAACTGACTGAACATCCGTATTTTTATCATCGGTTGATTCTTCATAAATTTTGGTAAATCCTGCAAATTTAATTTTAGAACCTGTTGTCTTAAATAAATAGTCCGATGCAGTAATTTGGGCTGTAACTGTTTCATAAATTGCATTTGTCATCTGACTTGCAACAAACCTTTCCCATATAAGTTTATAAAGTCTGTATTGGTCAGGTTTTAACGACTGCTTTGCAATTTGCGGAGTAATTGTAACATCTGTTGGTCTTATTGCCTCATGCGCATCCTGAGCATTTGACTTTGTCTTAAACTGAATTGGGGATTTTGGTATAAAGCTTTTGTCAAAATTCTTCTTCAAATATTCTCTACATGCACTACTTGCCTGTTCTGATATTCTTAACGAGTCAGTTCTCATATAAGTTATCAAGCCTAAAGTACCAAAGCCTTTAACTTCAACACCTTCATACAAAATCTGTGCAACACTCATTGTCTTTTTTGTAGTAAAATTAAGTTTCCTTGAGGCTTCCTGTTGCATAGTTGATGTTGTAAAAGGCGGAGCGGGTTTTCTTTCTTTAACTGAAGATTTAACCTCACTTACCTTAAATTCGCTGTTTCTTATTTTTGATAAAACCTTATTAGTTTCTTCTTCATTTTTCAGCTCTATCTTTTTAGCAGTAGTTCCATGAAATTTTGCTGAAAACTTTGACTTTCCTTTTAAAAGATTTACATCAATAGTCCAGTATTCCTTTGAAACAAATTTTTCGATTTCCTGTTCCCTGTCGCAAATAATTTTGGTTGCAACAGATTGAACTCTTCCGGCACTTAAACCCTTTTTAACATTTTTCCATAAAAGAGGACTGATTTTATAACCTACTATTCTGTCAAGTACTCTTCTTGCCTGTTGGGCATCAACTAAATCTCCGTTAATTTTTCTTGGCGCTTTTAAACTGTCTTTAACCGCAGTTTTAGTAATTTCATTAAATGTAATTCTGTTTTTTGCATTTCTATCCAGTTCTAAAACTTTAGATAAGTGCCAACTTATAGCTTCACCCTCACGATCAGGGTCAGTTGCGAGATACACTTTAGATGCAGCTTTTGCATCTTTTTTAAGTTTAGCCATTAAGTCGCCCTTACCCCTTATTGTGATATATTTTGGCTCAAAGTTGTTGTCAATATCAACACCTATATTACTTTTAGGCAAATCTACTAAGTGCCCCATTGATGCAACAACTTTAAAGTTTTTACCAAGATATTTTTTAATTGTATTGGCTTTTGCCGGTGATTCCACTATAACAAGATTTTCTGCCATATTTACCTCCCGTTTATTTCATAACGATCAAGTGAATTCTTTTTAATTATACCTATCATTTCAAGACCAATGATGTGTGTGTTTACAGTATTTGCACTTAAATTTGTCTTTAAAACTATTTCATCAACAGACATAGGTTCTTCTTTTAAAAGATTTGCTATCTTAAGTTCTGTTTCATCTAAAGAGCTAAAATCAATTTTCTCTTCTTTGGGTTCTTCTTGTGCAAGATAAGGATATCTTAAATAATAGTCATAAATTATTTCCGCAGGATGTGTAACAATTGATGCTCCGTTTTTAAAATATTTAAAATTACCGTCATAATGTGAAGACCTTATGCTACCCGGCAATACATAACACTCTTTGCCATAAAGTGAACAAAAATTTACAGTTATGGATGTTCCGCTTATATTACCTGCTTCAATTACAAGTGTTGCATCAGATGCTGCTGCCAAAAGTCTGTTCCTATATCTGAAATGATATGGCTGTGTTTCATAGTGGGGTGCATACTCACTTATAACAAGTCCACCGTCATTTAATATTCTTTTTAAATGCTTTACATTAGCCCTTGGTGATGCTTTTAAAATGCCTGACGGTAATATCGTAACAGGCTTTTTGGTATGTTTTAATACTTCATTTTCAACACCGTCAGCGAATCCTGTAACAATAGTAATTCCCGCTTTCTCACACTCACCCGAAAAATAAGCTGCGTTAAGTTTACCGTCTTCAGACGGATGCCTCTGGCCAATTACTGTAAGACAAGGTATATTTAACACATCTATGTTACCCTCATAGTATAAAACTATTGGCGGACAATCAATACTTTTAAAGTTTTTAGGATATTTTTCATCACTGAATCCCAAAACGCCTATGTTCTTTTTAAGACAAGCATCATACACAGATTCTGCTAAAGATAAATCTTTTAGTTTAAACGCCTCTTTAACGGTTGGATGGTAACACGAAAAATCAATTTCATCTAAACCTTTTGAATAAACATTTTCAGCATTTCCAAACTTTTCTATTAAATTACCATAATCACTGTATTTATGCATAAAGACTTGTGAAAGCCATATTTCATAAATAATTGAATTGTCCATTATAAACCGTTCCTTTGTCTTAATACTTCATACATAAGCACTGCACCGGCAATAGCTACATTTAAAGATTCTGCTTTGCCAGGTATAGGTATTTTAATCTTCCTTACTTGTTTTGACATAAGTTTTTCACTTATTCCATGTGCCTCGTTTCCTAAGCATAAAACTGTCTTTTCTTTAAAATCACAATCATAATAACTGTTTTTTGTATCAAGCGCTCCTGCAAAAACATTAAAATCGTTTTTCAATAACAAATCTATATATGAAAGATATTTATTTTCAATTATTACATCAATATGAAAAATTGAACCCATTGTTGCTCTAACAGTTTTTGAATTATAAAGATCCGCACATTCAGGAGATAAAATAACAGCATCAGCACCCGATGCATCTGCAGTTCTTATAATTGTTCCTAAATTTCCCGGATCACTTACATTATCAAGATAAATAATAAAATCTTTATCTTTAATATCAAACTCCCTTTGGTCTATCTTAACTACTGCCATGATGCCCTGGGGGGTCTTTGTGTCAGAAATACCTTCAAAAACTTTCTGGTTAACTAAAATTAGTTTTTCTTTATCAGAAAGCATGGATAAAATTTTATTGTTCTTATAATCATCAGTAAACAATATATATTGAATCTTATCCGGGCAATGAGTTAAGACTTCACGAACAAGGCTTTCACCTTCTGCAACATAAAGTTTCATTTCATATCGTGATTTTTTGTTTTTTAATTTTTTGATTTCTTTAATCAGCAAATTTGACTGACTTTCAATTACTTTTATAGTAATCATTCCTTATCATTTTTTTACAAGCATTATAAATCATAAAACAATTTTAAATATCTGTCAACAATTTTTTTGAATTTCTACTATATAAATAACATTTCAAGAATTTTAATTAATAACAAATAGAGGATGTCTTTCCATATATTTTGCATTGAAAATAAAATAGCTATAAATTAAAATCATAAATGTGGTTGACATAATTTTTCGTTTTGGTAAACCGAATTGATTATGTCATAAATTTAGAAAATTTTAAGGAGGGTATTACAGAATGTTTAATTTTAAAAAGATTATTTCATCTGTACTTTCAACAGTTATCGCTCTTGGCGTAATTATGCCTCACGCATCATTTGCAGCAAACTTACCTGAAGATGTTGCAAACACAAAATATGCAGAAGCTGCATCAGTGTTAGGTGCATTAAACATTATGATCGGAGACGATACAGGTGCGTTCAGACCTGAAGATACAGTAAGCCGTGCGGAATTTGCTAAAATTGCAGTTCACACATTAGGGCTTGAAGAAGTAGCAGAAAGCTCAAAGGATGTTTCAAAATTCCCTGATGTTTCATCAGATTATTGGGCAAACGGTTATATTAATGTTGCAGCATCACAAGGTCTTGTTATCGGTGATGATGACGGTAGATTCAGACCGTCAGACGGCATTTCATACCAGGAAGCATGTACTATTTTAGTAAGACTTTTAGGCTATGAACCGGCTGCACTTACCAAAGGTCAGTATCCTACAGGATACCTTGTTCAGGCTAACGAACTTGGCCTTACTAAAAAAGCTGTTTCACCATCAACTGAAGGTTGTTCAAGAGGTATTACTGCTCAGTTAACCTACAATGCGCTTACAGTAAATCTTATGGAAGCAACAGGTTTTGGTTCTGACATTCAATATGAAATCGTAGACAAAACAGTTTTAGAAGACAAATTAGGTGTTGAAAAACACACAGGTACTGTAACAGGTAACTCAATCACAAGACTTGACAGCACAAGCTCACTTACAGAAGAACAGGTTGAAATCGGTACAGGCAACATTTTAAATGTTGGCACTTCAAAAGCTGACAGACTTTTAGGTTACTTTGTAACTTACTATGTAAAAACCGATGACAACGATGAAAAAACTATAATTCTTGCTCAAGTGGATGCAAACAAAAATCAGGAAATCATTATAAATGCATCAGACCTTGCAGCAGAACTTAAAGAAGGCGACACAAAAGTAACTTACTTCCCTGATGAAGATTCAGATGCTGAAGAAATTGAACTTTCTGAAGGTTATAAAGTAATTTACAACGACAAATTTGCAACAGCACTTAAAAATCCTGCAACAGGTACAGTTAAAGTGCTTGACACAAACAGAGACGACAAATACGACATCGTATTTATTAACGAATATGTAAACTATGTAGTAGATGATGTATCAACAGTAAGCCTTAAAGTATATGACAAATATGACCAAGCTCCGCTTTCACTTGATACTAAAACAAACAAAAAACTGACAGTAATTTTAGAAGATATGAACGGTAATGATGTTAAAGCTGAAGACTTAAAAGAATGGGATGTTCTTTCAGTATACAAAAACACAGATTATGTAAGAGCAGTTCTTTCAAGAGACACAGTAAGCGGTAAAATTACCGAAAGATCAAACGTATCAGAAGTTGTAGTTATTGACGAAAAAGAATATGAAGTAGCAGAAAATATTAAATACGCTGACTTAACATTAGAATTAGAAGGCGAATTCTTGCTCGATATGAATGGCAAAATTGCAGGTTACAACGCTGTTTCAAGAAAAGGTACTAACTACGGTTACCTTATTGCAGCAGGTGTATCAGGCACAATTGACGAAGTTCTTTCAATAAAAATCTTCACAGATACAGGTGCAGTAAAAACATTTGATGCAGCAGAAAAGATTAAGATTGACGACAAATCTTCTCTTCAGTCTAAAGCTGCTTTAACTGAACTTAAAAACGGTCAGGAAACTGTTAAACCAATTATGATAACCTACACCTTAAATTCTGACGGTGAAATCAATTTAATTGACAGAGCTGATGATAAAACAGGCTCATTCCCAACAAGCTTTGCAAAAGAAATCTTTGCTCTTAATTATAAAGGTGAAGGTCTTGTTTATAAAGAAGCATCAGGCAAACTTAACATTTTAGACAACCAAGGTAAAATCACAGGTTCAATCGCTGTTAACAAAGACACAAAAATCTTCAGCATCCCTAAAGACGAAACAGACTCAGAAAAAATGGAAATTGCATCACTTTCACTCTTTGCTGACGGTTCAACCTACGATGTTGAAGTTTACGATATGACAGAAAATATGACAGCGTCAGTAATTCGTGTAACAAACACAGTAAATGTAGGTAAAATTGAATCACCTATCGCAATTGTTGACAGAATTACAACAACTAACAATGCTGATGGCGAACAAGTTGACAAACTTTATGTAATGGAAAACGGCGAATATAAAGTTTTAACCACTGAAGATGCAGACACTCTTATAAAAGAAGGCACAACTAAACTTCAAGCCGGTGATGTAATTCAGTATACAACAAACGCTAAAGGCGAGATTGAAAAATTCACACTCTTATTTGAAATGGAAAATAAAGGCACAGAATTCACCAAAACTTACGGTAATGACAACGAAATGCTTATGGTATACGGTAAAGTTACCAAAAAGTTCAATGACTCTGTAAATGTATCAGTAAATGGTGGTACAGCAATTAACTACTCAACAGAGGATGCTACAGTTTACAAATACAACGCAAACAAAACTTCCAACAAAACAATGGTAACAGATGCCGGTGAAATCACCAAGTGGGAAACCGATGCAAACGAAGTAAGAGTATTAATAAGAATTTACAAAGATAAAGTTCAGGAAATCATTATAATAGATGCTAAATAAATTTATCCCCTAAAAATCAAAAGCAGCCCAACTTTGTAGGGCTGCTTTTGTAATTTTTTCTATTGACAAAATAAAATACAATATGATATAATTTTCACATAGGAAAATAATATTAAAGGCGTTGACCGGAAACAAGTAGTTATATACCCTGTACTAAAGAGAGTTGTCGGATGGTGCGAGACAATGGCAGGTATATAGTCGAATACATTCTGCGAGCTTTGTACCGAAGGCTTATGCTGTGTAGGCTACAACGGGGGTTCCCGTTACAGAACAAAGGTATGAATGTACCTGATAAGGCTCTGGCTGCGAAACCGGAGTGAACAGAGGTGGTACCACGGGATTTAATTCTCGTCCTCAGTAATTTTGAGGGCGGGATTTTTTATATTCGCCCAATTATAGAAAGGGTGTTTTTATTGTTATTAAAAATTGGTTTACTTATTATTTTCTTCGCAGTTATGGTTTTAGTTGGTCTTTACTGTCGCAAAAATTCAACAGATGTTAACGGTTTTGTTTTAGGTGGTCGTTCAGTTGGTCCATGGCTTACTGCGTTTGCTTACGGAACATCTTACTTTTCGGCCGTTATTTTTGTAGGATATGCAGGTCAGTTTGGCTGGAAATTCGGTATTGCATCAACATGGATTGGAATTGGTAACGCTGTCTTAGGTTCGCTTTTAGCATGGATAGTGCTTGGAAGAAGAACAAGACTTATGAGTCAGCACCTTAAAAGTGCTACAATGCCTGAATTTTTTGGCAAAAGATATTTAAGCACTCCGCTTAAAATAGCTGCATCTGTTATAGTATTTATATTTTTAATTCCTTATACCGCTTCATTGTATAATGGTCTTTCAAGACTTTTTTCAATGGCTTTCCCCGGAATTGATTATTCAGTATGTGTTATATTAATGGCAGTACTTACAGGTATATATGTTATAGTTGGTGGCTATATGGCTACTGCAATTAATGACTTTATTCAGGGCGTAATAATGATAATAGGTATTGTCGCTGTTATTTTAGCAGTTCTTTCGCAAAATGGCGGTTTTGTGGAATCATTAACAGGACTTGCACAAATTGAGGCAGAAGGTATGATGCCTGGTGCTTTCAATTCTTTCTTTGGCCCTGACCCATTAGGTCTTTTATTCGTTGTAATACTAACCTCACTTGGAACATGGGGACTTCCTCAGATGGTTCAGAAATTTTACGCTATAAAGAGTGAAAAAGATATCAATAAAGGAACTATAATTTCTACTGTTTTTGCAATAATTGTTGCAGGCGGTTGTTATTTCCTCGGTGGTTTCGGCAGACTCTTTTCAGATAAACTTGATGTTGTAAACGGTATACCTGCAGGTGGTTTTGATGCAATTATTCCAACTATGCTTTCAAATCTTCCTGACCTTTTAATTGCAATTGTAATTATTTTGGTTTTGTCGGCATCAATGTCCACTTTATCTTCGCTGGTACTTGCATCAAGTTCTACACTTACTCTTGACCTTATAAAAGACCATGTTGTTAAAAATATGAGCCAGAAAAAACAGGTGTTGATTATGAGAGTATTAATTGTAGTATTCATTGCAATTTCAGCATATATTGCACTTAATAAAGATAAGCTTGGTTACATAGCAGATATGATGGGAATATCATGGGGTGCATTAGCAGGTGCATTTTTAGCTCCGTTCTTGTACGGATTATACTCTAAAAAAGTGTCAAAAGCATCTGTGTGGACTGCATTTATATTTGGAGCAGGTATAATGCTTCTTAATATGTTTATAAGACCTTACTTCCCTGTTATTATGCAATCGCCTATTAACTGTGGTGTAATTGCTATGCTCGGCGGTCTTATCATAGTTCCCGTTGTAAGCTTATTTACACCAAAAATCAAAAAAGATACTGTTGAGCAGATGTTTTCATGTTATGATGTTGAAGTAAGTGTACCTATGAAAGAGTCTTTAGGAAAATAAAATTTTAAGGTGTAAGCAGCTCTTACACCTTATATTGCTATTTTGAAAGGAAAGAATCAAATGCCAATTACAGAGATTTTAAACAAAAATGCGGACTTTTATCCGACTGACCCAGCTTTGGTTGAAATAAATCCAAAGCATGAAAATCAGACCAGAATGACCTGGAGAGAATATTCATTAATAGAAAGTAATCCAAACGAAGCATATCGAACAGAAATTAACTGGAGTGAGTTTAATAAAAAAGCCAACAGGTTTGCAAACTTTTTATTAACAAGAGGAATTAAAAAGGGAGATAAGGTTGCAATCTTACTTATGAACTGTTTAGAATGGCTTCCTATTTATTTCGGTATTTTAAAAACTGGTGCATTAGTAGTGCCCTTAAATTACAGATATACTGCAGATGAAATTAAATACTGTCTTAATCTTTCTGACTCTGATGCTATAATTTTCGGGCCAGAATTTACAGGCCGTATTGAAGAAATATACCATAGAATTCCAAAGGTTAAAACATGGCTTTATTTAGGGGATGACTGTCCTACATTTGCAGAAAGTTATGACAAACTTGTTACATACTGCTCTTCTAAAGCACCTGATATTAGTCTTTCTGATAATGATGAAGCTGCAATTTATTTTTCATCAGGTACAACAGGCTTCCCAAAAGCTATTATTCACTCACATCAAAGCCTTATGCATGCTGCTATGACTGAACAGGCACACCACCAGCAAACTAAAGATGATGTGTTTTTGTGCATTCCGCCCTTATACCACACAGGTGCTAAAATGCATTGGTTTGGTTCATTTTTAGTTGGTGGTAAAGCTGTTTTGTTAAAAGGTGTTAAACCAGAATGGGTGCTAAAAGCAGTATCTGAAGAAAAATGCTCAATAGTATGGCTTTTAGTTCCGTGGGCACAGGATATTTTAGATGAGATTGATTCAGGAAAAATTAATATAGAAGATTATGATTTATCTAAATGGCGTCTTATGCATATTGGTGCACAGCCTGTTCCACCAAGTTTAATTAAAAGATGGAAAGAAAAATTCCCACACCATCAGTATGATACAAACTACGGTTTATCAGAATCAATTGGTCCCGGTTGTGTGCATCTTGGAATTGAAAACATTCACAAAGTAGGTGCAATCGGAAAAGCCGGTTTTGGCTGGGAAGTTATGATTGTTGATGAAAACAAACAACCTGTAACTAAAGGCGATGTTGGTGAACTTGCAGTTAAAGGTCCCGGTGTTATGCTTCGTTACTACAAAGACGAAAAAGCAACAGATGAAGTTTTAAAAGACGGATGGCTCTTTACAGGGGATATGGCACAGGAAGATGAAGATGGATTTATCTACCTTGTTGACAGGAAAAAAGATGTTATCATTGCGGGAGGCGAAAACCTCTACCCTGTTCAGATTGAAGACTTTTTAAGAAAGAATGACAAAACCAAAGATGTTGCAGTAATCGGTCTTCCTGATTCAAGACTTGGTGAAATTGCTGCAGCAATCATTGAAGTAAAAGAAGATATGACATTAACAGAAGAAGAAATTACAGATTTTTGTTACGATCTTCCAAGATATAAAAGACCTCATAAATTTATTTTTGCTTCCGTACCGAGAAATCCAACCGGAAAAATCGAAAAGCCAAAATTAAGACAAATTTATTGCGGTGAAAGTTTAGTTGCAAAACAAAATGAAATCGAAAGGAAATAAAACAATGAAAAAATTAATGCTAGGTAATGCTGCTGTGGCCCAGGGTGCTTATGAAGCTGGATGTAGCGTTGTTTCTTCTTACCCTGGAACACCAAGCACAGAAATTACCGAAAACATTGTAAAATATGATGAAATATATGCTGAATGGGCACCAAATGAAAAAGTTGCAGCAGAAGTTGCAATAGGTGCTTCAATCGGCGGAGCAAGAGCTATGAGCTGTATGAAACATGTTGGTCTTAATGTTATGGCTGACCCTGTTTTCACAGTAAGCTACACAGGAGTTAATGGTGGCTTGGTATTTTGTGTTGCGGATGATCCTGGTATGCATTCAAGTCAAAATGAGCAGGATTCTAGGCATTATGCAAAGGCTAGTAAGATAATGATGTTAGAACCAGCTGACTCAAAGGAATGTAAGGATTTTACAAAGCTAGCATTTTACTTAAGTGAAGAATTTGATACTCCTGTATTTATTAGATTATCTACAAGAGTTTCACATTCTCAAGGCTTA
>JAZSNJ010000085.1:0-3602 GCA_045536355.1 Clostridia bacterium
TTTTCAGCAGGTCCATCTATGTTACCTGAAAAAGTTCTTGAAACTGCAGCAAAGCAAATGCTTGACTATGAAGGCTGCGGAATGAGCGTAATGGAGATGAGCCATCGATCTAAAGTTTATGAAGATATCATAAACACAGCTGAAGCTGATTTAAGAGATCTTATGTCAATTCCTGATAACTATAAAGTTTTATTTTTGCAGGGCGGTGCATCAAGCCAGTTTGCAATGGTGCCATTAAACCTTATGACAAAAAACAAAAAAGCAGATTATGTTATTACAGGACAATGGTCTAAAAAAGCTTTCCAGGAAGCTTCAATTTACGGAAATGCAAGAAAGGTTGCATCCAGCGAAGATAAAACATTCTGTTACATACCAAAGCTTGACAAATCTATGTTTGACCCAGATGCTGACTATGTTCACATAACTTCAAACAATACGATCTACGGTACTAAATACCACACACTTCCTGACACAGGAAATGTTCCTATTGTATCAGATATGTCATCTTGCATTTTGTCAGAACCTGTTGATGTTTCAAAATATGGTCTTATTTATGCAGGTGCACAAAAAAATGTTGGCCCTGCTGGTGTTACAATTGCAATTATAAGAGATGACCTTTTGGGCGAAGCAATGGATATTACTCCGACAATGTTTAAATATCAGATTCACGCTGACAATGCATCGCTTTACAACACTCCGCCTTGCTATGGCATTTATATGTGTGGTCTTACATTTAAATATCTTAAAGAAGATATTGGCGGACTTGCCGAAATGGAAAAAATCAACATTGAAAAAGCAAAAATCTTATATGATTTCCTTGATGAATCAAATATGTTTAAAGGTACTGTTGTTAAAGAAGACCGTTCACTCATGAATGTTCCGTTTATCACAGGTGATGATGACCTTAATGCAAAATTCATCAAAGAAGCAACACAAAACGGTTTTGTTAACCTTAAGGGCCATCGTTCAGTTGGCGGTATGAGAGCAAGTATCTATAACGCAATGCCAACAGAAGGTGTTAAAAAGCTTGTTGATTTCATGAAAAAATTCGAAACAGAAAACAAATAATTTCTATTACCCCCATTTAATTGGGGGTAATAATATAAATAAAGGAGACTTTTTATTATGTATAATATTTACACACTTAATAAAATTGCTAAAATCGGTCTTGATAAGTTTGGTGCTGACTATAGCATTTCAGAAGAGCTTAACAATCCTGACGGTATTTTGGTAAGAAGTGCATCAATGCACGAAATGGAGTTTGGCGACAATTTAAAGGCTATTGCAAGAGCCGGTGCAGGTACAAACAACATTCCTGTTGAAAAATGTGCTGAAAAAGGCATTGTTGTATTTAACACTCCCGGTGCAAATGCTAACGCTGTTAAAGAGCTTGTTATCGCAGGACTTTTACTTTCATCAAGAGATATTATTGGCGGTGCAAACTGGTCTCTCACACTTAAAAGCGAGGGTGAAAATGCTGCAAAACTTGTTGAAAAAGGAAAAAGCAATTTTGTAGGTCCTGAAATCTACGGTAAAAAACTTGGTGTTATCGGCCTTGGTGCAATCGGTGTTATGGTTGCAAATGCTGCCCGTGCAATGGGTATGGAAGTTATGGGTTATGACCCTTATATTTCTGTTGATGCTGCATGGCACTTGTCAAGAAAGATTATTCATGTTGAATCTATGAGTCAGATTTTTGCTGATTGTGATTACATAACTTTGCATGTTCCTTTAAACGATGCAACCAAAAACACAATTAATGCTGAAACACTTGATACAATGAAAGACGGTGTTAGAATATTAAACTTTGCAAGAGCAGGTTTGGTTGACAGCGATGCATTATTAAATGCAATCAAAACAGGAAAAGTTGCAAAATATGTAACTGACTTCCCAACAGCTGAATTAATCGGCGAAGAAGGAATAATTTCTATTCCTCACCTTGGTGCTTCAACTCCCGAATCAGAAGACAACTGCGCTGTTATGGCTGTTAAAGAAATGAGAGATTATTTGGAAAACGGAAACATCGTAAATTCTGTAAACTTCCCTAACTGCACAGCAACCCGTGAAGGTGAAGCAAGATTTTGTATATTCCACAAAAACATTCCTGCGATGCTTAACAAAATTTCAGGGATTTTTGCTGATGACGGTATCAACATTTTGAATATGACAAACAAAAGTAAAGGCGACTTTGCTTACACAATGATTGATGCAAGTAATTTTAATGACAGTATAGAAAATGATATTTTAGCAATTGATGGTGTCATAAGAGTAAGAGTTATCAGATAAGAAAGGCTTGGGTAACTATTATGGATTTATTAAAAGAAATAAGAACAGTTCCTGATTTTCCTAAAAAAGGAATACAGTTTTTCGACATCACAACTGTTTTGCAAAACCCTGATGCTTTTAAAGAAACTATAGATAAAATGACTGCTCTTTTAGAAACTGTTGAATGTGATGTTATTTTAGCGCTTGAATCAAGAGGGTTCTTGTTTGGTTCTGCAATGGCTTATAAAACAGGAAAAAGCTTTGCACCCATAAGAAAAAAAGGCAAACTTCCTTATGAAACAATTTCGGTTGAATACGATTTGGAGTATGGAACCGACATATTGGAAATACATAAAGACGCTGTTAAAGAAGGCCAGAAAGTTGTTATTGTCGATGACCTTTTGGCAACAGGTGGTTCCTTTGAGGCGGCAGCTAAACTTGCTGAAAAATTAGGCGGAGAAGTTACAGGTCTTATATGTCTTTTAGAACTCGAAAATTTAGGCGGAAGGCAAAAACTTGAAGGCAGAAATGTTATGTCATTAATTAAAACAATTGAAGAGTAAAAAGCAGAGCCAATGGCTCTGCTTTTTATGTATATGCAACACTTAAATATAAGAAGAACAGATAGCTTGAGATCAAAAATATCCCATCTGACCTATATAAGGTTTTGTTTTTTCTTAAAAAACATAAAAAAAGATAAAATGTAAACGAGATGGCTGTTAAAATATAAAATGCACCATATGTAAGATTAACTGTTATAGGCTTTATTATTGAACTTACCCCTATTATAAACCCCATATTTAATATATTTGCGCCTATGATATTTCCAAGTGATATTTCAAGAGCGTCTTTTTTAATTGCGCTGATCAAGGTTACCATTTCTGGGATTGATGAACCTATTGCGGTTAAAATTAGTCCTATTATAATATTGGGAACTCCTAAATGCTCTGCTATCTTTTGTCCGTTCATTACAAGAGCTTTGGAACAGACACCTATTATAAAAGCACTTAAAAACAAATACAATAAATTTTTTGCAAAATGTCCCTTGTCAGATATTATAGTGTTTATGGTGTTTTTTCTTCCTGCATTCAAAAACACAGATAAAAAAGTTACTAAAACAAGTGTTACCCCCATAAAGGTTGGCACCTGATGAAATTTATAAAGAGAAAACAATACAATTATTCCCAGTAAAATTAAAAACACGGAGTTTTTAATTAAAGTCCTTGTGCTTTTAAGTTTTGACTTAAAAAAGAGCATTCCTGCCCCTAAAATAAGTGCTGTGTTGCATATTACAGAGCCTATTGCATTACCAAATGCCATTGAAGTATCGTTACTAA
>JAZSNJ010000121.1:0-9962 GCA_045536355.1 Clostridia bacterium
AGAGCTATGGTAACAAAATATGGTATGAGCGAAAATTTAGGAACTGTATTTTATGATTCCGAAGACGAAGAGGTTTTCCTTGGCAGAGATTTTGGCCATGCAAAAAACTATTCCGAAGAAGTTGCTGCTCAGATAGATAAAGAAATCCGTGCAATAATTGACACAGCGTATGAAAAATGCACCAAGATTTTACAGGAGAATATGCCAAAACTTCATGTTGTGGCACAGGCTCTTTTGGAAAAAGAAAAAATTGACGGACAGGAATTTGAAGAATTGTTTAACAGCATTTAACGAATGATAAGGTGATACTTTTTGATTAAAGCTTTTTTAGAAAAGCACAAAGAACTTTTGAGCAAAGATGCTTTTGTTGTTTTGGCATTAGTCTTAATTCCACCACTTGGTTTATATCTTATGTGGAAGTATAAATCGTGGAAGATGTTATATAAAGTTTTTATAACAATAATTATACCACTTGTTATAATTATGTGGATTTTTGATATTGAGCCCACTTCAAAAGAAATATTTATAGCACCTGAAACAATCAATTTAGAGCTTGACTCGGTTAAGATTTTAGATATTAAAATTGCACCTGAGAACGCCGATAAAGATAACATAGTTTATGTAAGCTCTGATTTTTCTGTTGCAAAGGCAAAAGACGGTAAGGTTTATTCGGTGAGTGAGGGAACAACTACCATTTATGCTTATGATAAAAAGAGTAAAGTGAGGAGTAATGAAGTGACTGTAAGAGTTGCCTCAACACTTGAAAAACTTTTGTATGTAAAAGCATTGGGAAATAACCACGAATTAATCGGCGATGCGGTTTATATAACTAAAAACGGTCAGAAGTATCATTTAAAAGATTGCACATCTTTAAAAGGGGAATTTGTACAAGTTGATAAAATTGATGCAATAGCATCGGGCAAGACTTCATGTTCTAAATGTAACCCCTAAGAGTTTAGTGCGAAAAAACAAATTAAATGTAAAAATGTGTTGACAAATTCTAATGATAATAGTAAAATTTTAAGTAAGGTGTGTTTGATATGCACAGATGTTTTGTGAGTGATGATATAACAAAATTAAACGAAGTTTTAATTTCAGGTGATGAAGCATCGCACATGATAAAAGTTCTCCGCTTTAAAGAAGGAGATTTATTTGAGGTGTGTGATAACTCAGGTCTTGTAGGTCAGGCTGAAATTACACAAATCATCACTAAAACTTCACTTAAAGCAAATATTAATTCAGTTATGCTTTCTGATAAAGAACCTGAAGTTAATATCATTTTGTTTCAGGGGCTTTCGAAAGGCACAAAGATGGACCTTGTTATTCAAAAAGCAACAGAACTTGGTGCATCAGAAATTGTTCCGGTTAAAATGGAATTTTCTGTTGTAAAGCTTAATGATGAAGTAAAAAAGACAGAGCGTTGGCAAAAAATCGCATTTGAAGCTGCCAAGCAGTGTAAAAGGGCAAAGGTTCCGGTTGTGAGAGAACCTGTTGAGTTTAAAAAGGCACTTGATATAATGCTTGAATCAGACCTTGCAATTTTACCTTATGAAGCGCAAAAAGAAGGCTCACTTAAAAAGATTTTAAGCCAAAACAAAAGCGTAAAATCAGTAAGTTGTATTATAGGTCCTGAGGGTGGATTTTCACCTAAAGAAATAGCTCTGGCTGACCAAAATGGGATTTGTCGTGTAACACTCGGGAAAAGAATTTTAAGAACTGAAACGGCATCTATAACTGTGCTTTCGGTTTTAATGTATGAATTAGGCGAATTTGATAAATAGACGAAAGAGGTAAATTTAAATGGCAAAAAAAAGAGAAAATGAAGCAGTGGTTAACAGATTTTTATTCTCAACACTGTATGCGATAATACTTGAACTTTATATTTACTATACATATGCTGCAGGTGTATCAGCTACCTATTTTAGCTTATATCAGACAGTGTTTAATACAACATTAATTCTTTTAGGAATTGGTGTGGTTGTAACAGGCATATATTCTTTTGGGTTTAAGAAGATAAGCAAATATCAGTTCTTTGTTTTACTTATAATGTTTTTAGTTGTTTTGTTTTTAAGGTTCAGTGTTTATATTCCTATTGCATTTCCGTCTTTTTATCAGATGGCAAGTACTAAAAACCGTCATATTGTAGCAGCAATTATCGGTCTTTTGGTATATATATATGAGTTTATAAGATATATAGTAAAAAACAGATAATAATAAGGCGCTTTTAAAAGCGCCTTTTGTAATATTTAATAGAGGAGTTTAAAAAAATATGAAAAACCTGATTTTGGACAACAATTTAACAATGCTCACAGATTTTTATGAAATAACTATGGCAAACGGTTATTTTGAATATGGATTAAAAGACCAGATTGGTTATTTTGATATGTTTTTCAGGAAAGTGCCAGATGATGGCGGATATGCAATTATGGTTGGTGTAAAACAGCTTTGCGAATATATTAAGCAAATGCGTTTTACAGATGAAGACATAGAGTTTTTAAGAAGCAAAAATCAATTTTCGGAAGACTTTTTAAACTATCTTAAAGATTTTAAATTTGAGTGTGATATATGGGCAATTCCTGAAGGAACTCCTATTTTCCCGCATGAGCCTATTATAACTGTAAGAGGCCCGATGATACAGGCACAGTTTGTTGAAACTATGATACTTCTTACAATAAATCATCAAAGCTTAATTGCAACTAAATCAAGCAGAATTGTTCGTGCTGCAGCAGGAAGACCTGTGTTTGAGTTTGGCTCAAGAAGAGCACAGGGGGCGTATGGCGCAATATATGGCGCAAGAGCTTCGTATATTGGAGGGTGTGATGGCACAGCATGTACAATTGCTGAAGAAATGTTTGGAATTCCTGCAGTTGGTACTATGGCTCACAGCTGGATTCAGGCATTTGATACAGAATATGATGCGTTTTCTGCTTATGCTAAACTCTATCCTGATAAATGTGTGTTACTTGTTGACACATATAATGTTTTAAAATCAGGTGTTCCCAATGCAATAAAAGTTTTTGATGAAGTTTTAAAACCAAAGGGATTTAGGCCAAAGGGTATCAGAATTGATAGTGGGGATATAACATATCTTTCAAAAAAAGCAAGAAAAATGCTCGATGATGCAGGATATAATGACTGCATAATTATGGCATCAAACTCAATGGATGAATATATCATAAGAGATACTTTGATTCAAGGCGCAAAGGTTGATTCTTTTGGTGTTGGCGAAAGATTAATTACATCAAAATCAGAGCCTGTTTTTGGTGGGGTGTATAAACTTGTCGCAGTTGAAAAGGACGGCAAAATTATACCTAAAATCAAAAAAAGCGAGAATGTATCTAAAATTACAACACCCGGATTTAAAACAGTTTACAGGCTGTTTTCTAATGAAACAGGCAAGGCTATAGCAGATGTTATAACGCTCTTTGACGAAAAAATTGATGATACAAAAGAATATGTGATTTTTGACCCTCAGCACACATGGAAGAAAAAAGTTATTACAGACTTTACTGCAAAAAAACTTATGGTACAGCTTTTTGATAAAGGTGAGTATGTATATAAAACACCCACTCTTCCTGAGATAAGACAGTATTGTAAGGACCAGATAGGGCTTTTGTGGGATGAAGTGTTAAGATTTGAAAATCCACACACATATTATGTAGATTTATCCCGTGATTTATGGGAACTTAAAAACAAACTTTTAGAGGAGAATTGACCTTATTATGTCTAAAAATGGAAAGGTAATTATTTCTGAAAAAGAACTACAAATTCAAAAAGAATATACAGAAAAAGTGTTAAAAGGTAATCAAAAGTTTTCAAAAAAGCCTTTGGCACTTGTTATAACTTATGGCTGTCAGCAAAACGAAAATGACTCGGAGCGTCTTAAAGGTATGCTTATTAAAATGGGTTATGAACTGACAGATGATGAAGAAACAGCAAATGTAATTATTTTTAACACCTGTGCTGTAAGAGAAAATGCAGAATTCAAACTCAAAGGCAATGTCGGCGCGTTAAAGCACTTAAAAGCAAGAAAGAAAGACCTTTTAATAGGTGTTTGCGGCTGTATGCCACAACAAGAAAAAATTGCAAAAATGCTTTACAGTAAATTTCCGCATATTGATATGATTTTTGGTACACATTCACTTTATAAATTTCCTGAAATCTTATATAATGCAAAGGCTTCCAGGGTATTTGATGTGTTTGACTCAAACGGTTCAATAATTGAGGATATACCTGTTGAGCATGACGATAAATACAAAGCATGGATTACTGTTATGTATGGCTGTAATAATTTTTGCTCTTATTGTATAGTACCTTTCGTAAGAGGCAGAGAGCGAAGCAGAGAACCGCAAAATATAATAGCAGAAATAAAAGAACTTGCAGGTAAAGGTTATAAAGAAATCACTCTTTTAGGACAGAATGTAAATTCTTACGGTAAAGATTTAGAAAATGCCGTAACTTTTGCCGAGCTTCTAAAAATGGTAAATGAGATTGAGGGGATTGAGAGAATCAGGTTTGCAACATCTCATCCTAAAGATATATCAGATGAGTTAATTTCAGCAATGGCAAACTGCAGTAAGGTTTGTCATCAGCTCCATTTACCGTTCCAATCGGGAAGCAATAAAGTTTTAAAAGATATGAACAGAAATTACACTAAAGAAAAGTATCTTGAAATTATTGATAAAGTAAGAGCTAAAATTCCTGATGTAGTTTTAACAAGCGATGTAATTGTAGGTTTTCCGACAGAAACAAATGATGACTTTTTGGAGACTGTAGATTTGGTTAAAAAGGTTAAGTTTGATGGACTTTTCACCTTTATTTATTCAAAAAGGCAAGGCACAAAAGCTGCTACAATGGATTTTGTGCTTACAGAAAATGAAATCCAGAAAAACTTTGATAAACTTTTAGAAGTACAGAACTCTATTTCAAAAGAAATTAATGAGACCTATCAGGACAAAATCGTAGAAGTGTTTGTGGACGGATATTCAAAAAATGACAAAACAACACTTCAGGGCAGAACTGACGGAAATAAAGTTGTTAACTTTAAAGGTGATAAAGATTTAATTGGCAAAATGATAAAAGTTAAAATAACAGAAATAAGAACTTGGTCATTAAACGGAGAAATAGTAAATGGGTAAAATATTGGTATTGGCAGAAAAACCGTCTGTTGGAAGAGAACTCGCTAAAATATTAGGTTCTAAGAAAAATTGCGGTGGTTATATTGACGGCGAAAAATATATTGTAACCTGGGCTTTAGGGCACTTGGTTACATTGGCAACTCCTGAAAAGTATGATAAATCTTATGAGCACTGGAACAAAGAACAGCTTCCCATAATGCCTGAAAAAATGAAACTTGAGGTAATAAAGCAGTCCCAGTCGCAGTTTAAAGTTGTAAAAGCACTTTTAAAAGATGAAAAAGTTGAAAGTTTAATAATTGCAACTGATGCGGGTCGTGAAGGCGAACTTGTTGCTAGGTGGATTATAGCAAAAGCAGGGTTTAAAAAACCTATTAAAAGGCTTTGGATTTCATCACAAACCGAAAAAGCAATAAAGGAAGGCTTTAATAATTTAAAAGATGGTAAAGAGTATGAAAATCTCTATATAAGCGGTCAGTGTAGGGCAGAGGCTGACTGGCTTGTTGGTTTAAACATTTCAAGGGCACTGACCTGCAAATTTAATGCCAGACTTTCTGCAGGAAGAGTGCAAACACCAACGCTTTTTATGATTACAGAGCGTGAAAAAGAAATAAATAGTTTTAAACCTAAAGAGTATTATAATTTAGATATTAAAAATGATTCAGTGAAGTTTCGATTTAAAAATAAAAACGGTGAAACAAGAATTTTTGATGCAGCATTAGTAACTGAACTTTTTAAAAAATTAAAAGGTGCTACAGCTACTGTAAAAGAGGTTAAAAAAGACGAAAAGTCTGACCCACAGCCACAACTGTACGATTTAACAGAACTTCAAAGAGATGCCAATAAAATTTACAAATATTCTGCTAAAAAAACGCTGTCAATTATGCAAAGTCTTTATGAAAAGCATAAAGTCGTAACATATCCAAGAACTGACTCTAAATATCTTTCTGATGATATAGTTCCGTCTTTTGCTGAAAGACTTTCTGCTATGAATATAAATAATTACAAAAAAATAATTGCTAAAATCGATTTAAGCAAGTATAAGGAAGATAAAAGGTTTATTGATAATTCAAAGGTGTCCGACCATCACGCAATTATACCTACAGAACAACCAGTAAACTTTTATGCTTTAGACGAAGAAGAAAGAAATATATATGATTTGATTGCCAAAAGATTTTTGTGTATGTTTATGCCAAGGTTTTCTTATTTGAAGACATCTGTTTTGGTAACAGCAGAAGATGAAACATTTACTGCAAACGGAAGAGTGATACTTCAAAATGGCTGGAAGGATGTTTTTTCCTATTCAGAAGAAGATGAAGACGAAACTACGGTTTCCAATATGCCTGATTATAATGAAGGCGATACATTTAAGATTTATGATGTTTTGACAAATAAAGCATTTACTCAGCCACCATCAAGATATACAGAGGCAACTATATTATATGCAATGGAACATGCAGGTAAATTTGTTAAAGACGAAAATATGAAAGATGTTTTAAAAGATGTATCGGGTATAGGCACACCTGCAACAAGAGCAGATATTATAGAAAAACTTGTATCAAGTGGAAGTGTAGAGAGAGTAAATAACACTTTGGTTCCAACCAAAAAAGCTATGCAGTTGGTTGAATTGGTACCTGAAGATTTGAAATCTCCCGAACTTACAGCAAAATGGGAAGAAAAACTTATAAATATAAGCAAGGGCAAACAAAAATCAAAAGAGTTTTTAGCTGACATAAGACAGTATACTTCATCTTTGGTAAAAGACACATTAAATTCAGCAAAAACCTACAGGCACGAAAATATAATTTCAGAAAAATGTCCTGAATGTGGTGAAAATCTTTTGGATGTGAACGGTAAAAACGGAAAAATTTATGTTTGCTCAAATCCTGAGTGTAAGTACAGAAGGCATATTTCGCAAAATACAAAGTCAAGATGTCCGGATTGCCATAAGATGTTATCGATTTACGGTGAGGGAGAGGACAAAATGTATCGTTGTGTTTGTGGATACAGAAAAAAACTTTCAAGCATTAAAAATGATAAAGTTGGTAAAGCTGATGTTAATTCATATATGAAAAAACAGCAAAAAGAAGAAAAAGAATTTTCCAATACTGCTTTATTTGATGCCCTTCAGAAAGCTATGAAAAAATAATTGACAAAGAATAGCAGATATGCTATTATAATGTCAAATATGGTAAAATTTAGCAGAAAAGAGGGTTTTAATATGCAGGATAAAGGAATTGTAAGAAAAATAGATGAGCTTGGAAGATTTGTAGTTCCAAAGGAACTTCGCCTTGCAATCGGAGTAACTGAAGAAGAAAACGAAATCGAAGTTTTTGCAAGAGGAAATGAAATAGTTTTAAAAAAACACAGCGGAAAAAATTGTGTGTTTTGTGGAAACGCAGGAGATACAACCGAATTTAAAGGTAAATATGTTTGCAAATCTTGTGTTGAAGAAATTAATAAATAATCCAAAATATGGCCATTTACATTAATTTTGTTGTATGATAAGATAAAATATAGGGAGGAATTAGAAATGAAAAAGATAATTTCATTACTTTTGGCAGTATCAATGATACTAACAATAGGTTTAATAAATACAAGTGCCCAAGAAGTTACTCCTGTTTTAAAGCTTGAAGCAGGAAATCTTGAGGATGGCTTCATAACAGTTAATGTTACTTTAAAGAACAATCCTGGTATTGCTTGTTACGGTCTTCGTTTAAAATATAATATGGATTTAATTACACCGGAGTCTTTTTCAAATGACGGTTCTGCTATTTCAGGTTCACTTAGTTCAAATTATATGACAGGTGATGGAGAGGAACTTGGATATGTAAATTTTCTTGTTTCAAATTTAAACAACTCTTATGAAGATGGTCTTGTTTTGAGTGCAACATTTAAACTTAAGCAAGAGCTTGATACTACAGTTGATAATGTTTTTGATTTTTATCTTACATATCCTAACGGATTTGCGGGTTGGAACGAAACAGAAACACGCCTTATTAAATATTATCCTGAAATAGAAAATGCCACTGTAACTGTTGAAGCTGAAAAACAAAATCAGACTACAGGCGGATATGTATCAACAGGTGGAAGTTCATCAGTTAAAAATCCTGTTGCAGTCGAAAAACCAAAACCTGCAACATGGAAAAACGCTTCAGATTGGGCAGAGCCAGAATTAAAACTTGCAAATGATATAAGAATTATTCCAACTGTTTTAGACGGTGCTGATATGAAAGTTTCTATTACTCGTAAAGAGTTTGCATCACTTGCAGTAAGACTTTATGAAACTTTAACAGGTAAAAAAGCAACAGTTGGCAAAAATCCATTTGAGGATACAAAAGACCAAGAAATTTTAAAAGCATATAATCTTGGAATAACTCTCGGAATGGATGAAAAAACTTTTGCTCCTGACCTTGAAATTACAAGAGAACAAGTAGCAACAATGCTCTTTAGAACTATTGAGATTGCAAAAGGTAAGCAGTCGTTTGATACTTCATCAGTTCAAAAATTTGGTGATAATGATAATATAAATGACTGGGCTTACGATGCTGTTTACTTTATGAAAGAAAATGATATCATAAAAGGTGTAGGCGACAATTTGTTTGACGCTAAATCAAACACCACCAGAGAAGCATCAATAGCAATTGCAGTAAGAAGTTTTTATAATTTATAAAACCAAAATCCCCCGAAAATCGGGGGATTTAACAAATAGGAAAGGTACTACCCATGAACAAGAAAGCCTTAATTGCGATGAGCGGGGGGGTCGACTCTGCAGTTGCAGCATATTTAATGTCAGATAAAGATTTTGAATGTTTTGGCGTAACCATGAGTCTTGGCAGTGATAAACTTTGCCATAAGCAATCCTGCTTAACCCAAAAAGATATTGAGGATGCTAAAAATGTTTCCCAAAAACTTGGTATACCTTTTATGGTTGTTGACTTTTCAGACAGATTCGAAGAAAAAGTTGTTAAAAATTTTGTTGACACATATTTAGATGCAGGAACACCTAACCCTTGCGTAGAGTGTAACAGATACTTAAAGTTCGAAAAACTTATGGAGAAAATGAATGAGCTTGAGTGCGACTATGTTGTTACAGGGCATTATGCAAGAGTAGAATGGAATGAACAAACTAAAAGGTTTGTTTTGAAAAAGGGTAAAGATGAAACAAAAGACCAAAGTTATGTTTTATATTCTTTAACACAAGAACAGCTTTCGCACACCTTATTTCCCTTAGGTGAATATTCAAAAGACGAGATAAGAAAAATCGCAAAAGAAAACGGATTTGTAAATGCCGACAAAAAAGAAAGTCAGGATATCTGCTTTGTGCCTGACGGTGATTATGCAGCCTTTATTGAAAGATATACTGGTAAAAAAGCAAAACAAGGAAAGTTTTTGTTAAATGACGGAACGGTTTTGGGCAATCATAAAGGCATTATAAGGTATACAATAGGACAAAGAAAGGGACTTGGTATTTCATACTCAAAACCACTTTTTGTATTAAACAAAAGTGCAGTCGATAACACAGTTACATTAGGTGATGAGAAAGACCTGTTTAAAACAGAACTTTATGCAGAAAAAGTAAATTTAATTTCTGTAGAAAGCATAACAGAGCCTATAAGATGCAAAGCCAAAGTAAGATACCGTCAGAAAGAAGAATGGGCAACAGCAGTGCAGGAAGGGGATAAACTTAAAATAGTATTTGACACCCCGCAAAGAGCCTTTGCAAAAGGCCAGGCCGTTGTTTTATACGATGGCGACATCGTAATAGGCGGCGGAACGATATTATAAATGAACTAAAAAACAGATACCAAAAGGTATCTGTTTTTT
>JAZSNJ010000092.1:0-5348 GCA_045536355.1 Clostridia bacterium
GTAGGTGCTCGTCTTGGTACTTCAAGTGCCGGATTTTCAGCTGATCTTGACATTTCAGCAGATGGTGCAACAGCAAAAACTGTTGACTATCAGGCAACACTTGATATGTCATTAATCAAAGCAATTTTTGGCGGTGATATGTTTACAAATGTTTTTGTTGATCCTACAGCAAAACAGGAATTTGACGATGCTACCATATCAAGCACAATTATAATTACAATTACTTATCCTGCAGGTGTAACAATTCCTGCTGATTGGACTACAAGTGCAACTGCAAAAAAAGGCTTTACCGAAATCGGAAGCATTTTTGCAGAAACACCTGGTTCAAGAACAGACACAGCTAATACAGTTACTATAACTGTAACTTCAGAAGATAAAACAGCTGATGAGTTTAGAGCTAATGTTGATGAATATTTTAAAGATATCGTATTTGATTTACCTGATGTTGTTTCATACACAGCACTTGGAACATACAATGTTGGCGTATCTGTAACAGGCAGCACAACAGCTAACTTTACAAGCGGAGCAAAAACAATTAACTATTCAGGTTCTGCTACATCAGTTGTTGACCTTGTTCAGCCAACAACACCTTCAAGACCTTCTACAGGCACAACAACAGGTGGTACAACAACAGGAACAGATGTAAAAGTTCCTGTAACTGGTGATGACCACAGCGTACATGTAGATGCAACTGTATCAGGCTCAACCGTAACAATTGATAAAATTAAAACTGAACATATCGGTGATGTAGCAAGTGATGCTGCACAGACCGGTAATATTACTGTGGATGCAACTGCAGTTAGTGATAAAGTTACTGCAATCGTAATTCCTACAGAAACTGTAAAAGAAGTTGCTACAGAACTTAAGAACGATGAAACACATGCAACTCACTTTGAAATTGACCTTCCTGAAGCAACAGTAGAATTTGACGCTGAAGCAACACAGGCAATTGCTGACCAGGCTGCAGGTAACAAAGTAACAATTGAAGTAGAAAAAGTTTCAAAAACAACACTTAATTCAGCTCAGAAAACAACTGTAAATGAGTACCATGCAAATGAAGCACCTGTTCATGATGTTATTTCAGTTACTGCAAAGAGTAACGGCGTAACAATTTCTGATTTCAAAGGCGGTAATGTAAAGGTACAGGTTAAATTCGACCTTCCTGAAGGCTACAACGGTAACACAGTTAAAGTTCACCATGTAGACAAAAAGGGTAAACTTGAACAGATGAATGACGCTCATTATGATAAAGCTAATAAGCGTGTTATCTGGACAACAACACACTTCTCAGATTATATAATCACTGCAGAAAAAGAAGAAAAAGCATTTATCCTTACAATCAATGAATACGATGCTATGGTATTTGGTGTGAAGAAAACAAACGATGTAGTGCCAAAATTAGTTAACGACAGAACTATGCTTCCTGCAAGATTTGTAGCTGAAAACCTTGGTGCAACAGTTACATGGACTGCTGAAGAAGAAGATAAAGTTCTTATTACAAAAGATGATATCGAAATCATTATCTATATTGGTTCTGATATAGCTTATGTAAACGGTAAAGAAGTTGTTTTAGATAGCGTTGCATTCCTTGAAAATGACAGAACTTACACTCCTGTAAGATTTGTAGCTGAAAGCCTCGGTGCAAATGTATTCTGGAATGAATTAGATCCTGACACAGTAACAATTACAAAATAAGATAAATATTAAACGGGAGCATCTTAAAAGATGCTCCCCGTTTTTATGCACATAAAAACTGATGCCTGTTCAGGCATCAGTTTTTGCTGTTTATTCTTTGTTTTCTTTCAGGTGTATGTTTCTGTATTCCTGCGCTGTATAACCCGTGTGTTGCTTGAATACTTTGTAAAAATACATAGGAGCAATATAGCCAACCATTTTACATATTTCATGGACCTTAAACCTTGTGTTAACCAAAAGACTTTTCGCCTTTTCAACCCTCACCTTGTTAAGATAGTTTATAAAGTTTTCACCGGTTTCCTTTTTAAAATACCTGCTGAAATGAGATGGTGAAAATGCTACATAGTTTGCAACATCAGTAAGAGTAACATTTTCTGCATAATGTTCATCAATATAATTTTTTGCAGCCTTAAGCGGAGAAGTCCTGATACTGGGTTTCGCGTCATATCCTGATTTAGCAGAATATTGAACTATGTTGAAAAACAGTTCTTTAAATTTTGTTTTTGTAGTAACATCTTCTAAACTATTAATGTTTTTCGGCAAAACACTCTTTTCTTTTATGTTCAGGGTTGTAATTACTTCACGAAGTAATATACTTGCAAATTCCTTAAGATATGTGAGCTCATTTTCGGAAACCAGTTCTGTTACAAACTGAAGTGTAACATTATCGTTTCCTGTAATCATCATATTAATAAATTTAAGAGCAAGTTTGTATGGAGTATCCTGTGCGGTATAGGAATTTTTGAATTCTTCAAAGTTGATGTGAGGCTTGTAAGAATATATGTTAACAATTATGTTTAAAATTTCAAAAGCTTGTGATGTGAAATATTCTATATATCTTTCTAATGCATTAGGCAATGCTATTTCTGATACAGAACTAAAGAAAATTATAACATCTATTTCATCAAAGTTATATTTGATAGGTATAAAATAGATTCCTTCATAATTTGAAATTCTGTTAAGAGCACTGTAAAAATTGTCAAGCCCGTGCGACCATACATTTTTGATGTAGTCGTTGAAATCTTCAAGTTTTAAATGCATTTCACAAATAGGATTTAAAAACACTAAGCGTGGGATTCCCCAAAGTGAAAGACTTTCTTGAAAAGATTCAAAACTTATATTGTCGCTTTCGAGATAGTCATTGATACTCTTTTGTATTTTAAAGTAAGAAAGTTCTTTTATTATAGTCTTGCTTGTAAGCTGAGCGTCAAGTTTTTGTTTTAAATTCAGACAGGTTTCCTCAAGTTCTGCAAAGTCAAGAGGCTTCAACAAATAATTTGTAACACCGTATTGTATTGCACCTCTTGCATAATCAAACTCTTTGTAAGCACTGAAAAGAACACACAAAGTGTTTGGGTAATTTTCGTAAATCAGTTTTGCTATTTCGAGTCCGTCAACACCGGGCATACGAATATCTGAAAAAACAACATCGACATGATTGCTTTTTATATATTCGACAGCATCGGCAGAGTTTGAGAAAGCAGAAACAAGTTCAAAACCAAGTTTTCCCCAAGAAATTGACTTTGCCAGATGCTCTAATGTAATTTTTTCATCATCAATAAGTATCAGTTTATACATAATAATCCCCATAAACAGTTTGTAAATGTTTTATTTGATTTTACCATAAGGCAAAACAATTTGCAAGAAAAAATCGACACCAGTCATCAAAAAACAAAAAAGAGCAAAATTGATATTTAAAATAGCAAAAATGATATATTGTTTTTAAGAAATTCTTGTGTTAAAATATCAATATAAAACAATTAATAAAGTGGTGATATTGTGACAAAATTGAAAAACGAAGAAGTTGTGACAGCTGAAGCTCAGATTGAAACTATTGAGCCCAAGAAGAAAAAGAAAGTAAATAAAAACGCATTGCAGCTTTATTTGATGTGTGCATTTCCAATGCTTTTTGTTTTTGTATTCAACTACATTCCTCTTGTTGGTCTTGTAATAGCATTTCAGGATTATAGGTTTGACAAAGGTATGTTTGGTAGCGATTTTGTTGGGCTTGACAATATCTTGTTTTTCATTAAATCAGGCGATTTTATGAAAATTACAAGAAACACACTTTTACTTAACTTCATGTTTATTGTAGTTGGCATTATAGCTGCGGTTACACTGGCAGTATTATTGTTCGAAGTTACAAGCAGAAATTTGGTTAAAGTGTTCCAGACTATATACATAATGCCTAACTTCTTATCATGGGTTGTAATTGGCTGTCTTGCTTATGCATTTTTAAACCCATCTTATGGTATGATTAACGCCATAATAACAAAAATGGGCGGAGAGGCACTACAGTGGTATTCTCAGCCAATGGCTAAATGGTGGCCGTTAATCCTTTTGTTGGTTTCGGTGTGGAAACATGTTGGTATGGACAGTATCATTTACTACGCTGCGCTCATGGGCGTTGATAAGTCTCTAATAGAGGCTGCCCAGATTGACGGTGCTACAAAATGGAAGATTATAATGAACATTTATGTTCCTACAATTACACCAATCATAACAATATTATCTATCAATAAAATTGGTGCAATTTTCAGAGCAGACTTCGGTTTGTTCTTCCAGGTTACAAGAGACTCGGGCGGTTTGTTTGAAACTACAGATGTAATTGACACATACTCATACAGAACAATGAGAGTTTTTGCCGATTATGGAACATCTGCAGCAATCGGTCTTATGCAGTCTATCGTAGGTTTCTTTATGGTTGTTACAACCAATGCGATAGTTAAGAAGATTGACCCGCAGAATTCATTGTTCTAATAAAACAGGAGGAGTGATACAATTATGAAAAAGAAATCGGCTTTAGGACAAATAATACTTGTTGCTTTGCTTATATTAGGTACACTTGTTATCATAATTCCTATGTGGTTGGTATTTGCTGTATCAATTTCAAACGAAATGGACATTATGAATTTTGGTTATGAGCTTATTCCAAGGAATATTGACTGGGGTGCATATAAATTTGCATTTAAAACACCTAGAATGATATTAAATGCTTATAAAGTAACAATTATATTCTCATTTGCAGTAATGGTGCTTAATACATTCTTTAATGCTTTAATTGCTTATCCTTTGAGCAAAAAAGGATTAAAGGGCAGAACATTTATTAATTTTTACTTATATTTTACTTGCCTTTTTGGCGGAGGTTTGGTGCCAAGTTACATACTTATCACACAATATCTGCATTTGCAGGATACAATATGGGTATACATTATACCTGCACTTGTTTCACCTTGGACAGTATTTATGATGCGTTCGTTCTTCCAGGGTATACCAAATGCTATATTTGAGTCAGCACTTATTGACGGTGCAAGTGAATTCAGAATATTTATCCAGATGGTAATTCCGCTTTCAAAACCTTGTCTTGCTACAATGGCACTTATGTGCTTCTTGGGTAAGTGGAACAGCTGGTTTGAATCAATGCTTTACATAAACGATCAGGATTTATATTCTTTGCAATATTTACTCCAGAAAATCATGAAAGAGATTGAACTTATATTAAACTCACAGGAAAGTTTTGGTAACCTTTTGGATATAACCCAGATTCCTACCGAAACATACAAAATGGCTATGGCAGTTATAGTAATGGGTCCTGCACTTGTAGTGTTCCCATTCTTCCAGAAGTATTTTGTAAAAGGTTTAACAGTAGGTTC
>JAZSNJ010000079.1:0-19659 GCA_045536355.1 Clostridia bacterium
ATAAAATTCGTTTTAAATTAATTTAAAACGAATTTTATTTACTTTAAAACGAATTTTTATTGACTTATTGCATAAATTATAGTATACTCATAGAGAAAAGGAGTGCTTTTTATGAAATTTAATGAAGAAAAGAAAAAAGCAATTATATTATATCTTCTTGAAAAAATAGAAAAAAGAACAAAAAATCTTACAAAAAGTGTAGCAAATGAACTTTCAATAAATCAAAACACTGTATACACATATATTAACGAGCTTGTTGAAAGCAATGTTATTCAAAAGGTTAAACACGGAGAGTACGAGTTAATAACCAATGAATATAATTATTTCTTAAATAGACAAAAGGGAGAGCTTGAAAGCGATTATGCTGTTTTAAATGATGTGTTGAGTAAACATATTTTAGATTTGCCTTCAAATGTCCGAACAATTTGGGAATATGCTTTCAGCGAAATGATAAATAATGTAATAGACCATTCAATGGCAGAGGTTACAACTGTTGTTGTTAAAAAGAGCTATCTTAAAACCAAGGTTTTAATTTTAGATGACGGAATCGGCATATTTGAAAAAATTAAAAATCATTTTGGTCTTGATTCTTACGATGAAGCAATTTGTGAGTTGTTTAAAGGAAAGCTTACCACAGATGAAAAAAATCATTCAGGAGAAGGCATATTTTTTACTTCAAAAATTATGGACGAATTTTTAATTCTTTCTGAAGGGAAAATTTTTTCCAATGATAAATACGCACAAAGTTTTTCGGCAGATATACCAAACAATAAGCTTAAAGGCACTTTGGTTATGATGTCTTTGTCAAATTTCACGCATAAAAAAATTCATGAGGTGTTTGATACTTATTCCAATGTTGAAGGTGGGTTTAAAAAGACCATCATTCCTTTAAAAAATATATTTGACACCTCTCCAGTATCAAGGTCTCAGGCAAGGCGGGTTTGTAACAGATTAAACGAGTTTGAAGAGGTTATTTTGGATTTTGACAGTCTTGAATGGATGGGACAGGGGTTTGCACATCAGATTTTTGTGGTTTACCAAAATGAAAACCCCAACATTAACATAACACCAATCAATATGAATGTTGCTATAACTAAAATGTATAATCATGTTATTAATTCTTAAAATAAAAACCCTGCTATTTATTCATAGCAGGGTTATCTGTTCTTTCCAAAAGGTAGTCAATTGACACATCAAAATAATCGGCAAAGCGTATTAAGGTGGCATAGTCTGCCTCACGCTTTCCGTTTTCGTACCGACTGATGCTATTTTGATTCATATCTAAGTCTAATGCCAGTTTTAATTGTGAAATCTTTTTTTGTTCTCTCAATTCTTTTAACCGCATTAAGTTTTTCCTCCACAAGAAAAAGCTCTTGACATAATTATACCAAAATGGTAATATATAAAATATACCAAATTGGTATATTTTATGACTTTCAGGAGGGAATTATGGGTTATTCGGTTTTTATAACTATAGTTGCAATAATATTATTTTTATTAGGCTTGGGAATGTTTATAAAAGGTAATTTTTTGTATAAAATTTTGGTTATATTGGGATTAAAGGAAAGAAAGCAAAAGACAAACTGGGCACTAATTGCATGGGAAAATTGCCTTTCTAAATTAAACTTTAAGGCTGATATTGTGTTCTTTGGTGATTCTATAACAAGAGGAAGTAATTTTGGTAAATATTTTAATAAAAAAATAGTAAATTTAGGACTTGCAGGAGATACGCTTGATGGTATGCTTAAAAGAGTGTCATTAATAAAAGCGGTTGCCCCTGAAAAACTGTTTATATTGGGTGGGATAAATGGTTTAAAGGATATAAACATTGATGTTTGTGAGAAAAAGTATGAAACATTATTAAAGGAGATAAAGATTGAACTTCCTGAAACACAGATTTTTGTTTTAAGCGTTTTGCCTGTTTCTTCAAAACAGGAAATCACTTTGCTTTGCCACAATACCGCTATAGAAAAATTCAATGAAAGAATAGAAAAGCTTTCAAAAAGCTATGATGCAAAATATATAGATTTATTCGCGCTGTTTTCTGAAAACGGCAAGATAAATCCAAATCTTACGGTTGACGGGATACATATTAATGAAAAAGGTTATGGCGTGTGGGCTGACGCAATAAAAGAATATGTTTAAAATCATAAAAATACCCCATGCTTAACGCATGGGGAAAGTTTTATGGTCTTGGATAGGGTTCTTTGTGGTCGGTAAGACCTGCCAAATAATCCATACTTGTTTCAAGAGCAATAGCCAGTTTTCTGCATTGTTCAAAAGTGTAGTATCTTTTGCCACTTTCAATTTTAGAATAATCGCTTTGGTCAATACCTGTAAGCATTTGCATTTTAATTTGTGTATATCCCTTTTCTTTTCGCAATTCTTTCAATCTGTTCATTCTATCACCCAATTTTATTATGTCAAATTCCCTTATTGAAATTATGGTGAAATTGACCTATAATATATGCTTTGCTAACCCCACATAATTCCAATTGACACTCTGTTTTATTAGTTGTATAATTTTAGTATAACTAATTTAGGAGGGACATTTTTGGAAAGAGCAAGTGGCGTTTTGATGCATATATCTTCCCTTTACGGTGATTATTCTTCGGGAAGTTTTGGCAAAGAGGCAAAAGAGTTTATTACATTTTTATCGGAATGCGGGTTTAAATACTGGCAGGTACTCCCCTTTTCTATGGTTGATGAATGTAATTCACCTTATAAGTCCTATTCTGCCTTTGCAGGGAATTTATATTTTGTTGACCTTGAAACTTTATATGAAAAAGGTCTTTTAACTAAAGAAGAGCTTTTGGCACACAGTCAGCAAACTCCGTATTCCTGTGAGTTTGTAAGACTTTATCATACGAGATTTAAGCTTTTAAAAGAAGCATCAAAAAGAGTAAAAGACAAAGAAAAAATACTTGATTTTATTAAAAATAACAAATACATAGAAGATTTTTGTGTGTTTATGGCATTAAAAGATAAAAATGACAACAAGTGCTGGACAGACTGGACTATAGACACACCATCAGAAGACACTTTATTTGCATGGCAATTTATTCAGTATGAATTTTTCAGTCAGTGGAAAGAAATAAAGGAATTTGCAAACTCTAAAAACATAAAAATAATTGGCGATATACCTATTTTTGTTGCCTTTGACAGCGCAGATGTATGGGGAAATAAAAGACAGTTTTTGCTTGATGAGAAGAATGTGCCCAAATGCGTTGCAGGAGTTCCGCCTGATTATTTTGCGAAAGACGGTCAGCTTTGGGGAAACCCACTTTATGACTGGGACTATATGAAAAAAGATGGCTATAAATGGTGGAAAGACAGAATTTCTTTAATGCTCTCGCTGTTTGACGGTGTAAGAATTGACCATTTCAGGGGGTTAGAGTCTTACTGGAGCATACCATACACAGCCGAAACTGCAAAAGAGGGCAAATGGGTTAAAGGCCCGGGGAAAGAGTTTATTGATGAAATTAAAAAAGTTGCAGAAGGAAAATTAATTATCGCAGAAGATTTGGGAGATATTACCAAAGAGGTTGAAGAGCTTGTTGAATACAGCAGTTTTCCGGGAATGAGAGTTTTACAGTTCGGCTTTTTAGATAGTGGTAACAATCCCCACAAACCACATAATTATATAAATAATTCTGTTGCCTACACAGGTACTCACGATAATAACACTTTACTTGGCTATGTGTGGGAATTAGACGATTTAAAAAGAAAACAGATGCTTGAATACTGCGGATATTTTTCGCCTGACTGGGATAAAGGCTATGACAGTATTATAAGAACAATGTTTAAAAGCTCTGCAGGTCTTTTAATTCTTCCTATTCAGGATTTACTTGGCTACGGTTCTGATACAAGGCTTAATATCCCGGGAAAATCTGACGGAAACTGGCAATTCAGAATTACGAAAGAACAACTTAGTTCCATAGATAAAGAAAAATATAAAAGACTTAATTCTTTATATAACAGATAATTGATTTTTAAGGCTTAATATGATATTATAAAAATGTAAACTTAATACATTCACACAAAGTGTCGGTTATGCTGTAAAAGGCTTTTGGTCAAGGCATAACAGGTGAAAAGGGAATGGGGTGAGAATCCCCGGCGATAACTGTCGGTGTATGTGCTATGTTTATGCCATCAGGCGAAAGCCGGTCATTGGGAAACTGAGAAGGCAAGGCATAAAATAAAAAGCATAAGCCACAAGACCTGCTTTGATGTTGCTCTGTTAAGTGCTTTTTGCATAGGAGCAATATTTTTAATGCGTTTAGCTTTTGTTAAAGGCTTGTTTTTGCATATAAATTGTGAATTAATCGCAGGAATACACAGCTGTGGTAATTTTTAAAAATTGCCATAGCTTTTTTTATGGCAAAAACGAAAGGATTGAGGCAAAATGAAAGGAAAAAAATTGTTAAGTGTGCTTTTAGTGTTAATTATGGCTTTAAGCACAGTTGTATCCTCGGTATATGCTGATACAACAGAAAATGAAATTACGGTTTATTTAACTGTAAGTAACAAAGGCGTTTTAGCCAAAGCAAATGATGACACCTTAATGCTTAATAAGGAGATTAAAGTTTTGGATGAAGATGCAGACGGACAGGTTACTGTTGAAGAAGTTCTTATTAAAGCACATGAAGAATTTAATGCTTTAGACGGATACTCAGCCACAAACGGTTTTGTTAATAAGTTGTGGAATGAAAACAGCACCAACAATCTGTTTTTTGTTAATAATGTAGGTATACCAAACACTGTAGCAATAGACAAAGCATCAGACGGAGACAGTGTTGTGGCATCAATCAATAAAGATAATACCACTTATTCTGACTGGTACACTTACTTTGATATATCCGAAAAGGAATTGATAACTGATGAAGAGCTCACTCTTACTTTAAAAGGCCACATTGGTATGGCGTGGACAGAACAAGAAAAAACAGATGTTGTTCTTTCAGGCATAAAAGTAGGAGAATATAAAGACGGGGTGTTTACTGAATTTGAAAACAAGGTTACAAATTCAGAGGGCAAAGTTACATTAAGCTTTTCCGAACCCGGCATATACTTTATAGGAGCTGACGGTGGCGTATTAAACACAGTTACCGATTATAACCTTATAAATATTAATGCAGCAGAAAATCCTGTTTATGGGGTTATGGATTTTGTTACATACGAAACCGAAGTAGCTTATACCGAAACCGACTATGGCGATGGACCTTATCCTGAAGAAGAAATCAAATATATTGACTTTGAAATATGGCAAGAAAATCAGGAAAGCTATTTTTCTTTAAAGAGCAATCAGGTAATAAAATTGAGTCCGATTATTACGCCGGGTGTAAAAATAACAGTTAAAGAAAAACCGGGGGTTGAGATAATTCATAACTTAGCCAAAGTATATAAAGAAAGCGACATAACCTTACAAGGCGATAATTTCCCCTGGATTATTGCAGACATGATGGTGTATGAAGAGCTTTACCCAGACAGCGAAAATGTTTTAAGTAGTGAACAAAAGGAAGTTTATCTTGACAAACTTATTGATAATCTGGACAATGTTACTTCTGCGAGAGATTTAGCAAAAAATATAATTGCAGTCTATGCTATGGGATATGATGCAGAAAATCTTTACACCAAAAATCTTGTAAAGCTCAATGCAGTAAGTAAACTTACACAGCTTGTTGATGCATTAGATGCAGGGGTTACAAACATATATTATCTTCCCTATGTTATTATGGCTCTTTCTCAAAAAGATAATTATGCTCAACAAATAAACTCATTAATAACACAGGCAGTTTTAAGAAAAGAAGAATGGCAGAATACAACCTATGGCACCGACTCTTTAACACCGATGATTTTAGCACTTAAAAAGTATTATGACAAAGAGGAAGTAAACAGAATTGTAGATGAAGCAATTTTCATTGTTAAGCAAAATCAGCTAGAAACAGGATTAATAGACGGACCTGAAGGGTTTGGACCTGCATCAACAGCTTTGGCAATTATGGCGTTTTCTGCATATGGAATAGACTGCGCTCAAGCCCCTGAAACAGGTTTAAGCCTTGTTGACGGACTTGTGTCATCTGCAACAGAGAGCCTTAACGGATTTGGTAATGCTTTTGCAGATGAGCAGGGCCTTAGAGGTTTACTCTCGTGGAGACTTTTTAAAGATAAAACTGACAGAGTTATGTTTGATTTTTCTGAAAAGAATTTTAAAGAGGGACATGCAACTTGGGCAACACAGTGCCCTGTAACATTTAGTGTTACACCCTATGATGCTTTAGTTACAGTTTCAGGTGTTTCACAAAAGGCACCAAACAAGTACGATTTGCCTGAGGGTGAATATACTTATACTGTGTCAAAGGCAGGGTATATTTCAAAAACAGAAAACTTTACCATAACCGAAGAAGAAGCACAAAATCATATTCCAAAGGAAATATCTGTTGCACTTTCTCAGAACTCTGGCACATCAGGAGATATTGAACAAGAAAAGGAAATAAGCGTTAAAGTTAAGGTTATGGTACATAGCGCAGATGAGTGTAACAACTCATACACATATAAAAACAATTCATCAAGGTATGAGGCTTTGGTGAATGATACAGTTAAGGCAGATAAAGGACAGTCGGTGTATGATGTGCTTATAAAAGCACTTTGTGATAACGAGATATCATACACAGAAAAAGGTTCTGGTTATATTTCATCAATCGGAAGCTACAGCGAAAAATCACACGGAGAAAATTCAGGCTGGATGTTTACAGTTAATAGTAAACATCAAAGCAAAGGCTGTAAAGATATAGCTTTAACAAATGATGCCACAGTTGTATGGTTCTTTACGGACAATTATATGTATGAAACAGGGTCAGAAAGTTTTTCTCCGTCAAAAGACACAATATCACCTACAGTAACAGCACCTGAAGTTGTACCGGAGCAAAAAGAAGAAATATTTAATTCTGAAACTTTTACTGATGTAAATGAAAGCGATTGGTTTTTCCCTTATGTAAAATTTGTTTTTGAGAACAATCTTTTCAAAGGCACCGATACGGGTTTTGAGCCTGACGAAAATATGACAAGAGCAATGCTTACAACTGTGCTCTTTAGATTAGAAAGCCCAAAAGGCAATTATGATGCAAGTGAGTTTACAGATATTGATAATAATGAATGGTATTCCCAAAGCGTTAACTGGGCTGCAAAAAATCAAATTATAAGCGGAACAGCTGAAAAAATATTCAGCCCCGAAGAAGATATAACAAGAGAACAACTTGCAGTAATTTTATTCAGGTATGCACTTTATAAAAATTACGGTTATTCAAAATCACAAGAGAAGTTAGCAGGTTTTAAAGATTATACCGATGTATCCGATTACGCAAAAGAAGCGATAGGCTTTGCAGTAGATAATAAAATTATTACAGGCAGAGATGAAAATAATATAGCTCCCAAAGAAACAGCAACAAGAGCCGAGGTTGCGGCAATGCTTATGCGCTTTGTTGAATTTGTAAAAGTTTATGAGGATTAAAATCTATGAAAAAGCGAATTTTAAAAATAACTGCTCTCTTTGTTATAATAACACTGATTTGTACTTTGGGTTTAAGCTGTACTTTAAAGGAAACGGTTACAGAAGATGTTTTAGAAACTCAGGAAATAACAGAACAAGAAAATGAAGTCGTCATTGAAAAACAACCCGAAGAGCAACCTCAACAGGTAAAGGAAGAGGTGCACCAAAAAGACCCTGAAGTTTTGGAGATTGAAGAGCAACAAGATAAGTTAACTTGCACTCTTTCGGTAAGATGTGATATAATTTTACAAAATATAGACCTTTTGCAGGAAGAAAAAAGACAGCTTGTTCCCAAAGACGGTTTTATATATAAAGAGCAAGAAGTGGGGTTTAAATCAGGAGACAGTGTTTTTGATGTGTTGTTAAGACAAATGAGGGAACACGGAATTCATTTAGAGTATGAAATGACGCCAATATATAATACTGCGTATGTAAAAGGCATTGGCAATTTGTATGAGTTTGATTTGGGGGGTTACTCAGGTTGGCAATACAAGGTTAACGGAGAGACGCCCAATTATGGTTGTTCTGATTACAAGGTAGCCTTTGGAGATAAAATTGAATGGGTTTATACAAAGTAGAGGAGTAATATTATGGTACATTTGTATTACGGTAACGGAAAAGGAAAAACCACAGCTGCTATTGGCTCTGCCATAAGGTTTGTGGGGAGCGGAGGAAAGGTTCTTTTTGCATTCTTTTTAAAAAACGGAGAGTCTTCGGAAATAGAGGTTTTAAAAAATATTAAAGATATTAAATGCCTTTTTTGTGAAGAAAAGTATATGCTTTTTGATAATCTTGATGAAAGTAAAGATAAGTGCCTGAAAGAAGCATATCAAAAACTTTTTTGTAAAGCACAAGAGCTTTTAAAAGACTATAATATGATTATTTTAGATGAATTTATTGATGCCATAGATTTTGGATACATTGATGAAAACTTTTTTAAAGAAGAGCTTTTAAAGCTTAAAGAAAAAGCAGAGATAATAATTACAGGACACACTTTAAGAGAAGAGTTTTTAGATTTATTTGATTATGTCTCAGAGATCAAATGCATAAAGCATCCTTACCAGAAAGGTGTTAAATCAAGAAAAGGAATCGAGTGTTAATGAACGGATTTAAAGAATATCACCCAACTGTAAATTTTATATACTTTATACTTGTTATAGTTTATTCCTGTGTTTTTATGCACCCTGTAAGTATAACGGTTTCTCTTTTTGGCGCCATAAGTTATCTTATGCTGCTCAAAGGGTTTAAAGAGATTAAAAACACTCTTTTTTATATTTTAGGTGTGGTTTGTATTACCGGAATTATTAATCCTTTGTTTAACCATGAGGGTGCAACTATAATAACATATTTTAAAAACGGAAATCCGCTTACGCTCCAGTCGATAGTGTACGGATTTTTATCAGGAGGAATGTTATCTTCTGTTATTATATGGTTTATGTGTTACAGCGAAGTTTTTACAAGCGACAAATTTATTTATCTTTTCGGTAAAATAATCCCATCTCTTTCTTTGGTGTTTTCCATGACTTTATCAATGGTACCAAAATTTTTTAAACAACTTAAAAAAGTTATAAATTTAAGAAAGTGCATGGGAAAGGATTTAGGAAAAGTGAAAAACGCCCTTTTGGTATTGTCTTCGGTTACAACATGGGCTTTAGAGAACTCGTTGGACACATTAAACAGTATGAGGGCGAGGGGTTATTCACTTCCCAAAAGAACATCGTTTTCTATTTACAAATTTACCAAAAGAGATATGTTAAGTCTTGTTATTATATTATCTTTAGGGGTTTTTATTTTGGTGTTTGGAATAACAGGGGAAATATATTTTAATTGTTTTCCGACATTTAAAATGTCAGATTCTTTAACAAGTCAGGCTGTGCTGACGCTTTTTTACATACTGCCTTTAACAATTGAAACAAGGGAGGTTTTAAGATGGAAAGCTTTAAAATCGAAAATTTAAGTTTTACATATAGCGGACAAGAAAATAAAATTTTAGACAGTATTAATCTTAAAATCTTAAAGGGTGAGTTTGTAACACTAATAGGAAAATCAGGGAGCGGGAAAAGCACACTCTTACGACTTTTAAAACCAACAATTGCACCAAAGGGTATCAAAAAAGGCAGGATTTTGTTTGAGGGACAAGAAACAATAACCTTAAGAGATGATGCTCAGAAAATAGGGTTTGTAATGCAAAACCCTGATAATCAGATTGTAACAGATAAGGTTTATCATGAGCTTTCGTTTGGTCTTGAAAGCTTTGGCCTTAAAACAGACGAGATAAGAGCAAGAGTGGCTGAAATGGCATCATATTTTGGCATAGAAAGTTGGTTCTATAAAAAAACCGATGAACTTTCTGGCGGACAAAAACAACTTCTTAATTTAGCGTCGTGTATGGTTTTAAATCCGTCTGTTTTAATTTTGGACGAGCCTACAAGTCAGCTTGACCCAATAAGTTCAGCCGACTTTTTAAACACATTATCAAAATTAAACCGTGAATTCGGATTAACCGTAATTTTGTGTGAGCAACGATTAGAAGATGTTTTTTCATATACTGACAGAGTGGTTGTGTTAGATGAGGGGAAGGTAATTGCGGATACTACGCCAGGACAGGTTGGAAACATATTAAATAGTTTAAATCACGATATGTTTTTTGCGCTTCCCGCACCGATTAAGGTAGCTGCGGCTTTAAATGTATCAGGATCTCCGGTTACCATAAAAGAGGGACGGGATATGCTTTTTGAATATTCAAAAACACTAAAGCCCAATTTAATACCCGAAGAAACAAAAGAAATAAAGAATAACACCTTAATAGAATTTAAAGATGTTTATTTTAAGTATAAAAAAGACGAACCGTTTGTTATAAAAGGCTTAAATGCAAAGATTTCAAAAGGTGAGCTTTTTACAATAGTTGGCGGAAACGGAGCGGGTAAAACAACCCTTCTTTCGCTCCTTTCGGGGATTTTAAAGACTGTAATGGGAGAAATTTTAATAGATAAAACGCCCCTTCCAAAGGTAAAAAATTTATATAACGGCGTTTTGGGCGTTGTGCCCCAAAATCCTGAAACTCTTTTTGCAAAAAGCACGGTTTATGAGGACCTTCTTGAAATTTCCAAAGATGAGAGTAAAATAAAAAACATAGCAAGGCTTTGTAAAATAGAGCATCTTTTTTCTTCTCATCCTTATGATTTGTCAGGTGGTGAAGCTCAAAGACTGGCGCTTTCAAAGGTTTTGTTAAAAGAGCCTGAAATCTTGCTTCTTGATGAGCCTACAAAAGGCTTAGATGCTCATTTTAAGCACATTTTAGCAGAGATTATAAATGATTTAAAGGGAAATGGTGTAACTGTTATTATGGTGTCGCATGATATAGAGTTTTGTGCAGAGTTTTCTGACCGGGCCGCCCTTTTATTTGGAGGAGAGTTTTTAACTGTGGCGCACCCAAGAGAGTTTTTTGGTGGCAAAAACTTTTATACAACTTCCGCAAGTAAAATGACAAGGGAAATAATAGATAATGCAGTTTTAACTGATGATATAATTAAAGCATTCGGGAAAACACCAAAAAAACCTCAAATCAAAAATGAAAAAATCAATTATATTCCCAAAGAAAAAAAAGACGAATACACACCTAAATCAAACAAAATTTTTGGCAGCATATTTTTAGTATTATGTTTTATAACCACATTTTTATTTATGGCAGATTTTCAAATTTTATCACGGTTTAACACTTTTTTTGAGGTGCTTTCAATTTTAGAAATTTTTATGGCACTTTACTTATTTATTCCTCAAAAAGAAATAAAGGTAATTAAATTAAAGACAAAAAAGCAAAGTTTAAAAACGGTTGTTTTTACTGTTTTGATGCTTTTGCTTGTGCCAATAACAATTTGGTTTGGAATTTACTTTTTAGGGGACAGAAAGTATTATTTTATAAGCATTTTAATTATTTTGGAAATCACGATACCCTTTTTTATGGCATTTGAAAACAAAAAACCAAAGGCAAGAGAGCTTGTAATAATAAGCGTTTTATGTGCTTTGACTGCTGTAGGCAGAGGTGCGTTTTTTATGCTACCTCAGTTTAAGCCCGTATCTGCCTTAGTTATAATTTCGGGAATTTGCTTTGGTGGGCAAACAGGCTTTTTAATTGGTGCGGTTTCTGCCTTTTTATCAAACTTCTTTTTTGGTCAAGGACCGTGGACACCATGGCAAATGTTTGCATTCGGAATGATTGGTTTAATTTCAGGCGCTTTATTTAACTTACAATTTATAAGAAAAACAAAATTTTCTCTTATGATTTTTGGGTTTTTCGCTACATTTATTATATATGGGGGAATAATGAACCCGTCGCACATGATATCGGCTAATCTTACACCAAGCTTAAACCTTTTACTTGCCACTTATATAAGCGGTTTTCCCTTTGATATTGTGCATTCGCTTTCAACTGCGGTTTTTCTTTATTTTATAGGACAGCCAATGATTGAAAAGCTTGAGAGAATAAAGCTAAAATATAATTGACACACCTAACATTTAAGTATATAATTTTTATATAAGAGTTTAGGAGGTTTTTTATGACTTACGCAGAAATAATAGGTCAGATTTTTGGAATTTTAGGCTTAATAATAATAGTAAGCTCTTTTCAGTCAAAGGGCAACAAAGGCTTTTTTATTTTGCAGGGTGCAGGAAGTTTGATGTTTGTTATAAACTTTTTCTTAATTGGCGCAATCCCGGGTGCACTTTATAATCTTGCCAATTTTATAAGAGGTATGATTTATGCAAAAAACACCAAAAAGCCGTATAAACTTATACTTGTTCTTGTTTTATACACATTGTGTTTTGCATTTTCGCTTACAACTATCTGGGGAAATGCTTTTCAGATATTTTTATCAGCACTTACATATTCTGCACTTATGATAATGAGCGTGTTTATGTATTTCGGCAACGGAAAGCACATAAGATATTTCCAGATTTTGTATATGTCCCCGTCATGGCTCATATATAACATATTTAACTTTACAATAGGCGGAATTTTATGTGAAAGCTTTAATATGATATCGTCAATAATTGCACTGATAAGATACAGAAAAACAGGTTTTGAAAAATAAGAATAAAAGGCATCGTTTTTACGATGCTTTTTTTATTTCCCCAAAAACTATTGACAAATTGGAAAATATAGTGTACTATCTATAGTAGTACAGTTGGTACATGGAAAGGAGGATTAAGGTGATACAGTTAAATTATGGTGATGCAAGTCCCATATATGAACAAATTAAACAAAGATTTAAAGATTTAATTGTGAAAGGAGTTTTAAAAGAGAACGATAAAATTCCGTCTGTAAGGGAACTTGCCTCCCACCTTGCAATTAACCCCAACACAATCCAAAAAGCCTATAAGGAATTAGAATTAGAGGGCTACATCTATTCTGTAAAGGCAAAGGGCTGTTTTGTTTTACAAAGGAGCGAGGCATTGAAAAAAGCAGATTCGTTAAAAAGCCTTAACGACTTTAAAAAAACGGTAGATAAGCTTAAGCTTTTAGGTGTAGATTATGAAGATGCGCTTGAAATTTTAAACAAAGGGTTTGAGAAAGGAGAATAAAATTGATAAAGGTAAAAGATGTTAAAAAGTCCTTTGACGGATTTTATGCCTTAGATGGACTTAATATAAATGTTAAAAAAGGCTCGGTTTATGGCTTAATTGGGCCAAACGGAGCAGGTAAAACTACCATACTTAAAATTTTATCGGGTGTTTATAAAAAAACTTCGGGCGAAGTTTTAATTATGGGACAAAACCCTTATGAAAATCTTTCGGTAAAGGAAAAGATGATTTTTATAAGTGATGACCTTTTTTATTACACTACATACACAATTAAAGATACAGCAAAACTTTATGCAGGTATTTATAAAAAAACCTGGAGCTGGGAAAGATTTAATTCCTTAAAAGAGATATTTAAAATTGACATAAACAAAAAGGTGAGAAGACTTTCAAAAGGTATGCAAAAGCAGGTTGCATTCTGGCTTTCTATTTCGGCACAGTCCGAAATAATGCTTTTGGACGAACCGGTTGACGGACTTGACCCTGTTATGAGAAGAAGTGTGTGGAAATTAATTCTTCAAGATGTTTTAGAGCGAGGAACAACTGTTTTGGTGTCAAGCCATAATTTAAGAGAATTAGAAGATGTGTGCGACCATGTCGGAATTATGCACAAAGGAAAGGTTGTTTTGGAAAAGGCTTTAGATGATGTTAAAGGAAGCTGTCATAAATTACAACTTGCTTTTAAAGATGATATGAGCAAGGAATTTTTAGAAAAGATTAAGCCGTTACATACAGAAAAATACGGAAGCGTAAACATTTTAATAGTAAAAGGCGAATCAGATAAAATAAGAGAAATTGTTGAAAGCTATTCCCCCATTATTTTTGATATTTTGCCCCTTACATTAGAAGAAGTGTTTATTTACGAGTTAGGAGGTTTAGGTTATGAATTTGAAAGCATCATTTTGTAATAAGAGCATAATTAAAGCAGACCTTAAAAGGTTCTGGTGGATAAGCGTTTTATATACAATTGCCATATTCTTTCTATCAGTTTTCGGAATACTTGAAAGATATCACAGCGGTGCAAGGTTTTATAACGATACAGAGCTTTTATTTAATAATACAAGGCTTTATTCACAGTCGGTTCCTGTGTTTGTGTTAAGCCTGATAGTACCTGTGGTAATTGCGGCCGTGCTTTTCCTTTATATGCAAACATCAAAGGCGTCAACCTTTGCGCACTCAATACCTGTTACAAGGAAAGGACAGTTTTTATCCCACATAATATCGGGAATAGTTTTAATGGTTTTACCTCTTTTAATAAATTACTTAATATTAGTTTTTGCAAAGCTTACATCTTTAACCGATTATAAGTTTTTAATCTCACACTTAAGCTTAATATATTTAGTTGCGCTTATTTACAGTTTAGTGGCATTTTCGGTTTCTGTAGTATGGTCAATGATAGCAGGTAACGGTGTTGCTGCAATAATATTTACATACGGGTTTGGCTTTTTACCTGTTATGACCGAAGCCTTTTTAAGATTTTTATTTAATACCCAGCTTTTCGGCTATCACGAAACAAATGAGTTTTTTGTGGAAAGGTTTGTATACTTTGACCCTGAAACATTAATAAAACCCATATATATGACAGTCTACATTGTGCTTGCTATAGCACTGCTTTTACTTGGATATGTTTTATATAAGTTAAGAGATATAGAAAATCATTCTGAGGCAGTAGCATTTGTAAAATTAAGAAAAGTATTTATCTATGTAATAGGAATAATTTCAGGCTGTTTCGGCTTTGCATATTTTAATGCTATGTGGGGATTTAAAAACATACTTTTAATTCTTCCTTTTGGACTTTTGGGAATAATTGCCTCCACGATGATAGTTAAAAAGAGCTTCAGGGTAATAAAGGCACTCATAAAACCGCTTTTAATATACACACTTCTCATAGTTTTGATATTTTTGGTATTTAAGTTTGATTTGAGCGGCTTTGAAAGAAGAATTCCTGAGTTAAACAGCATTGAAAAAGCATCGTTTCAGGTGCTTGGTGTAAACCAGACCTATGACAGATACAGCTATGATAATTTAGGCGAAAGATACATAATAAAAGCTTATGAGCCTGAACTTAATATAAAAGACTTTGAAAATTTGATTGTACTTCATAAAGATATAGTTAAAAATAAAGAAATAGAATACACGAAAGCACCTTTTAGAGTAGTTATAAACTATACTCTTAAAAACGGTAAAAACTTAACAAGAGAATATACAGTTTGCTTTGATGAACAAAGAAAGCTTTTAGAGCCTATAGTAGAAACCGAGGCTGTAAGAAAGTCATACTTCCCTATTTTAAGGGAAACCGAAAAAGAGCTTGATAAAATGTTTGTGTATGACCAGAGAATAGGCTATAACGCTTTTGAACTTACTCCTGACCAAAAAATGTATGAAGAGCTTTTAACAGCTTTAAAAGAAGACCTTAAAAACACCGACTATTTAGAGTTTGCAGGAAGAGGGTCCGAAAGAACACAAATAGAAATACACTATAAACAGCCCGGCCATTATGAAAAAGATGGCGCAAAAGTTCCGTCAAAGCTATTAAATGTAATGCAGGACCGTTACCAGATAAGAGATGACTTTAAAAACACCATAAAGGTTTTAGAAAAGTATGGCTTATATGAAATGCTCCCTAAACCTGAAGAAATTGAAAAGATAGGCATAAACCATTACGGAAAAGCAAATGCTAAAACCGTATCGGTTGTAAGAGTTGGCGATAATCAAGAATTTCATTTCACAAAGGTTATAGAGGACAAAGAAGAAATATTAAAGATATATAATTACGCATCCAAAAAAGACCCGTTCTCTGAAATAAATGGCGATATAGACATAACATATTTTTATGAAAACGGACACAGAATGAGCGAGGTAATGTCAACCAAAGACAAAAACCTCCCGTCTTGCGTAAGATATGAATAGAATAATTTGCAATTGACAATTTACAGTTGACAATTAAAAAAGCATCACTAAAAGTGATGCTTTTTATTCTAAATTGGTTAAAACTCATCTACAATATTCTGTGCCCACGAACCACGCTTTAGCATATATCCTACAAGGGCGCATTTAATTACTTCTGTTCCCTGAATTATAAGATAAAGATATAAGACATTAATGGAAGTGTATCTTGAAAGGTAAATGGCAAGAGGAATTACAAAAAGATACATAAATCCGTTATCTACAAAAAATACCGATGATGTTTTTCCGCCAGACCTTAAGGTGAAATAACCCGAATGGCAAAAAGCGAAAAACGGAAGAAGAAGTGAGCTTATTAATATAAATGAAGTTGCGATATCCTTAACTTCCTGCTCAGTGTTATAAATTTTTGGAAACAGCGGTGATAAAACCGCCATTAAAACACCAATTACGGTTGTTAAAAAGACACAAAATGCAATTAATTTTTTATTTGTGTCTTTTGCTTCCTCTTTTTTACCTGCACCTAAAAGCTGGCCTATTATGATTGACACAACAGAGCCCATAGCAAGATAAATAATACTGAAAATATTATTAATAGTCGATGCAATATTAGTTGCTGCAACTGCCGAAAGTCCTCGATATGAATAACACTGGTTCATAATTGCAACACCTGACGCCCAGCCAATTTCGTTAAACAAAAGGGGAATTCCCTTTTTAAGCATTGTGTTTGTAAGAGGCAAAGGAATTTTAAAGCCCTTGAAAAAGCCTGTTGCAAAGGGGTAAGTATTTTTATTTATATGAGTGAAAAATATCACTATAAAACATTCTGTAAATCTTGAAATAACGGTTGCTGTTGCAGCACCGTCAGCCCCGAGCTTTGGAAAGCCGAATTTTCCGAAAATCAAAACATAGTTTAAACAGGTGTTTATAATAACAGCCGATACACCTGCTATCATAGGAAGATTTATTTTTCCGCACTCTCTTAAGGTTGATGAATAAATCTGGCTCACCGTAAAGGGTAAAAGCCCCCAAAGCATAATCTTAAGGTAAGATGTGCCAAACATTTTGGTTTTGAAAATATCACCAGCTTGGCTTCCCTCGTGAAGATAAAACGAAATTAAAGTATCTCCGAATTTTAAAAATATAAAAAGCGAGGCTAAAAATATAAAAAGCCCTGTATACATTTTAAACTTAAATGTATGGCTCACGCCTTTATAATCGTTTTTACCGAAGAACTGAGCGCAAAAAATTCCGGCTCCTGAAAGTCCTCCGAAAACTATAACATTAAAAACAAAAATAAGCTGATTTACTATTGCAACTCCAGACATAGGGTCAGTTCCCAAACGCCCTACCATAATATTATCAAGCATAGCAACAAATGATGTTATTGCATTTTGAAGAATTATGGGTATTGCAATAGTCATTGTCTTTTTATAAAACTCTTTTGTGCCTATCAAACTGTTCATTTTTATCACCTTTTGGAAAGATTTTAACAGAATAGGGAGAAAAAGTAAAGATTATAAGGGAAAAATTTGAAAAAGTGGGTTAATTTTTGGATTTTCCTATTTACAAACGGGAATTTTAAGTGTATAATAACTCTGTTAGAGGTGTGGGCATTTTTGCCCCTATTTTAACCCCAACAAAGTAAATTATTTTTAGGAGGAATAAAATATGAGCAAAAAGTTTGTATACCTTTTTAGCGAAGGCGATGCTTCTATGCGTGAGCTTTTAGGCGGTAAAGGTGCTAACCTTGCTGAAATGACCAAAATCGGTCTTCCTGTACCACAGGGCTTTACTGTTTCAACAGAAGCTTGTACACAGTACTATGAAGACGGTCGTAAAATCAGCGCTGAAATCCAGGCTGAAATTATGGAAAACATCGTAAAGATGGAAGCAATCTGCGGAAAAAAATTCGGTGATAAAGAAAATCCACTTTTAGTTTCAGTTCGTTCAGGCGCAAGAGCTTCTATGCCTGGTATGATGGATACCATCTTAAACCTTGGCTTAAACGAAGATGTTGTTGAAACAATGGCAGCTAAAACAGGCAACGCGAGATGGGCGTGGGACTGCTACAGAAGATTTATCCAGATGTATTCTGATGTAGTTATGGAAGTTGGTAAAAAATACTTCGAAGAACTCATTGACGAAATGAAAGAGAAAAAAGGCGTTAAACAAGACGTTGAACTTACTGCTGATGACCTTAAAGAACTTGCAGGTCAGTTCAAAGCAGAATATAAAAACAAAATCGGAAAAGACTTCCCAACAGATCCAAAAGAACAGCTTATGGGTGCTGTAGAAGCAGTATTCCGTTCATGGGACAACCCAAGAGCTAACGTTTACAGAAGAGATAACGATATTCCATATTCATGGGGTACAGCTGTTAACGTACAGATGATGGCTTTTGGTAACATGGGTGATGATTGCGGAACAGGTGTTGCATTTACTCGTGATCCTGCAACCGGTGAAAGAGGCTTAATGGGTGAATTTTTGGTAAACGCACAGGGTGAAGACGTTGTTGCAGGTGTTAGAACACCAATGCCAATTGCTCAGATGGCTGAAAAATTCCCAGAAGCATTTGCTGAATTCCAGAAAGTATGTGCTATCTTGGAAGACCATTACAGAGATATGCAGGATATGGAATTTACTGTTGAAAACAGAAAACTCTATATGCTCCAGACAAGAAATGGTAAGAGAACAGCTAAAGCTGCTTTAAAGATTGCTTGCGACTTGGTTGACGAAGGCATGATTGACAAGAAAAAAGCTGTTGCTATGATTGATCCTAGAAACTTAGATACACTTTTACATCCACAGTTTGATGCTAAAGCATTAAAAGCTGCAACTCCTGCAGGTAGAGGTCTTGGTGCATCACCGGGTGCTGCTTGCGGTAAAGTAGTATTTACTGCTGAAGATGCTGAAAGCTGGAATGCTAAAGGCGAAAAAGTTATCCTTGTTAGACTTGAAACATCACCTGAAGATATTACAGGTATGAAAGCTTCACAGGGTATCTTAACTGTTCGTGGCGGTATGACATCACACGCCGCCGTTGTTGCTCGTGGTATGGGTACATGCTGCGTATCAGGTTGCGGCGAAATCATTATGGATGAAGAAAACAAGAAATTTACTCTTGCTGGTAAAACTTATGTTGAAGGCGACTTTATTTCAATCGACGGTTCAACAGGTAACATCTATGATGGCATTATCCCAACAGTTGATGCTGAAATCGCTGGTGAATTCGGCAGAATTATGGCTTGGGCTGATGAATTCAGAACACTTAAAGTAAGAACAAATGCTGATACACCTGCCGATGCTAAAAAAGCTCGTGAACTTGGCGCAGAAGGTATCGGTCTTTGCAGAACTGAACATATGTTCTTTGAAGCTGACAGAATTGCAGCATTCAGAGAAATGATTTGCTCAGATACAGTTGAAGAAAGAGAAGCTGCTCTTGAAAAGATTCTTCCTTATCAGCAGGGCGACTTTGAAGCTTTATATGAAGCTTTAGAAGGAAATCCTGTTACAATCAGATTCCTTGATCCCCCTCTCCATGAGTTCGTTCCGATAGAAGAGGCTGACATTGCAGCACTTGCAAAGGCTCAGGGTAAGACAGTTGAGGATATCAAGAATATCATCGCTGG
>JAZSNJ010000037.1:0-9024 GCA_045536355.1 Clostridia bacterium
TTTATAAAAAGGTGCAACAGAGCATCATCACGGCTGTTGTTGTATCCGTAATAACCCGAAATTACAACATCGGAGGATACACCTTTTTCTAAAATATCATTGTATACGCTTAAGTTGTCGTTTACCATTTTGTCTACAGAATAGTTTTCTTTGATAAATTCTTTGCTGTATGAAGAAAGCGCATCTATTTCTTCTTTAGTTGCTTTTAATAATAAAGATACATCATTAAAAAGCAATTCGGTATTAGAAAGTGCCATACCACGACAGCAAAAATTAGTATCAATTGAAACTTTAAGCTTGTCTTTAGAGAAAATGCCGATATAGCCCTCATTTCCTGCAATAACAGATGGCACACCTGCACTCATAGCCTCTAAGGCAGACCTTGAAACGCCCACAAAAAAGTCTGAAACTGATACAAATTTATAAATATCTGTTCTTGCGCCTGTTAGAATAATTGCCCGTCTGTTAAGACGAAGATTTACCTTTTCGGCTTTTGCTTTAATGTTTTCAAAATCGTCTCCGCCGCCCACTATTATAATTTCTGTTTGTTCAATTTCTTCAAGCTTTTCTGCAATTTCTATTAAGTGGTGGGCAACTAAGCTTCTATCTTTATCCATTCTGCTTATATAAAGTATTTTTCTTTTGTTTTCATCTAAAGAAAATTCTCTTGTAATTTCAGGATAGGCAGTATTTTTAGAAAACTTTTCTGTATCAATACCATTTATTGTAACTGTAATATCTTGTGCTATTGTGCCATAATTTTCAATTAAATAGTTTTTGATATCTTCTGATACTGCAACAGTTCTTTTTCCCCAGTTTGAGATATATTTTAAAATGCCCGATGTATCAAACACCCAATGTGCAGTAGTTACAAAGTTAAATTTAATAAATTTATTTAAAATTCCAAGCACAAAAGACGGTATTCTTGCGTGTCCGTGAACTACATCAGGTTTTTCTGATAAAATAATCTTGGCAAGTTTAAAAAACGATACCGTCATATCTTTTAGGTTTCTTCTTCTTAAAGGAACTTTAAAATGCTTAATTCCCTGTTTTTCAAGCTCCTTAACATAAACGCCGCCGCTTGATGCAACCAAAACATCATAGCCCTTTCTTTTAAGACCTGATGAAAGCTCTAAAACATGGGTTTCAGCGCCCCCTATTTCCATGCCCATAAGCACCATTAAAATTTTAATTTTAATCAGCCTCCCAAAACTTCACTGTTAGTACCGTAAAAAATATCATCTTTATTACTAATCATCTGCAAAAATTCTTCAAATTTATCCCAGGTATTATGAATGTCAAACTCAAAGCTGTGTCCCCATATATAAAAAAGCTGTGGCAAATTGGGTTTTAACTGTATAAACTTTTCGCCAAGAGGGAATAGTGCATCGAAATCTACATGGTGAACAGTAGGGTTAAATATGTAAAGGTTATCCTGAAGGTCAAAATTATGTGTTGCAAATGTTGTTCTGGCATATTTTATTTTTGTTTTTTCTTTTAAGATTTTTGCAACAGCATCTATATTGTTGGCGTCATTAGGATATGCCATACCCGAGATTTCATAACCTGCAAGTGCTTCTAAATTTTTTCTGTCTTGTTCTACCTGATAAATTACATCTTTTTCTTCTAATTTTTGAAGATAAGGGTGAGTTAATGTATGAACTGCAATTTCGTGCCCCTCATACAAATCCTTTACCTCAGAGGCGTTAATTTTGGTGTGATTTATCTTTACACCCTCTCTTACAATTTCTGCTTCTTTGCCCAAAAGCAGAGAGTTTACATTAAAAGTTGCTTTTATATTATATTTGTTTAAAAGTTTAACCAACCTTTTGTCCTGAACAGTTGCATCATCATAACTAAAGGTTATAGCTTTTAATTTATTATTCCACATAAAATTCACCTCGTAACTATTCTACCACGAAATGTAATATCTTACAAGTAAAAAAAGGACTTTTAAAAAAGTCCCTTTTTTTATGCAAAGCTGTTATAAAGTACAGTAATTGTTTTTTCAAAATCTTTACTGTCAACGCCAACTATTATGTTAATTTCGTCAGCGCCCTGTTCTATCATACGGATATTTATATTGTTTTTACCAAGCGCCCCAAAAAGTTTACCTGATGTACCCGGTTGACTTGCCATATTTCTTCCTACAACTGCAACCAAACTTATATGGTTTACAACCTTTACAGAATCAGGAGAAAGCTTTTCGGTGATTTCTGTTATAAGTTCGTGTAAATGATGCTCAAGCTTAGGTGTTGAAACAAGGAGCGAAAAGCTGTCAATACTTGAGGGAATATGTTCAGGAATAATGCCATATTTTTCGGCAATCTCCAATGTCTTTCTTATGTAGCCACCTTGCTCTGATAGTTTGCTTTTGCTTATTGTGATAAGTGAAAAATGTTTTTTGCCTGTTATACCTGTTATAAAATGAGTTTCTTTGTCAGCATCATTATCTTCTATTGTTTCCATAATAAGTGTTCCGTTTGCCGAAATATCATTTGTATTTTTGATATAAAGTGGAATGTTTTTATCACGAACAGGGAAGACAGCGTCTTCATGCAAAACTTCGGCACCCATATATGAAAGCTCACGAAGTTCGTTAAATGTAATTTTATCAATTGGTTTTGGATTTTCAACAATTCTTGGGTCTGCCATTAAGATGCCCGGAACATCAGTCCAGTTTTCATAAGCATCAGCAGAGAGTATTGCAGCTGCTACCGAGCCTGTGATATCAGACCCGCCTCTTGAAAATGTTTTTATTGTGCCATCAGAAAGTGCACCGTAAAAGCCCGGAACTACTAAATATTCATGCTCATCATAAATTTTTTGAAGTGCCTTTGTACTTTTTTCAAAGTCAACATTTCCTTCAATGTCAAAATAAAGCCAGGTGCTTGAATCCGCAAAATGAAAGCCTAAATAGTCTGCCATTAATTTTGCGCAAAGATATTCGCCTCTGCTTACCAAAAAGTCAATTTTGCACTTTTTATCCATCTCGGCTCTTATTTCTTTAAAGTCTTCTTCCAAAGAAACATTTAAATTGCAACTTGAAATAATTTCTCTGTATCTGTTTTCAATTTCCGAAAAAATATCTTCATAAGATACCTTATATTTAATATGGGCATGGCAGATATAGAGTAGGTCAGTAACCTTACTGTCATCTGATGTTCTTCTGCCGGGAGCCGAAACAACAACAACCTTTCTTGAAGAATCTGCCTTAACTATGTTTTTTACCTTTTCGAACTGTGTGCCCGAGGCAAGGGAAGAACCTCCGAATTTAACAACTTTAAGCATTATAAATCAAAACCGGCAATAAATACCGAGTCCTCTCTTTCTTTTAAATTTTCATAAAGCTCGTGTGCAGCCTTAACTGTCATAGGATAAGTGATTGTAAAGTTAACACTTCCCACTTTTTCCTGTTTTTCACAAGGTATATCCAAAGGATTTTTTGTTCTTATATAGTACTTGTGAGTTTCTTTTGAACTGTCAGCTTTAACCTTTTGTTTAGAGTAAAGATTTAAAATATTTCCTCTTGCAATATCCTCCATATCGGCTACTACGCCAAAGCCTGTTGGGTATTTTCCCGCACCCTGACCGTAAAAGCTTAATCTTCCTGAATATTTACCCCAAAGAGAAATAAGATTATAGTTTTGTTTAACAGCGGCTTCAGGTTCATCTTTATTAATAATGGTAGGCTCAACATAAGCACATATTTCTTCGCCAATTTTTTTGGCGTGTGCCATAAGACGGATGCTGTAACCCAATTTTTCAATATAATCAATATCGTCTTTTGTAAGCGCTCTTATGCCGAAAACAGGAATGTCATACTCTGACACTCTTCTGTCAAACGCAACAGATGCGGAAATTGCACATTTTCTTTTAACATCAAAACCGTCAATATCGTCAGACGGGTCTCTTTCAGCATATCCTAATTCCTGAGCCTCTTTTAAAACTTCGTTAAAGTCAGTGTTTTCTGATTGCATTTTATCTATAATATAGTTTGTAGTTCCGTTAATTATTCCGCGAATCTGATAAATAAAATCACATCTTTTAGCTTTTGCAACATTTGAAAGCCAAGGTATACCTCCGCCTGATGACGATGTAAAGTAAAGACACACACCGTTTTCTTTTGCTAAGGCGTTAAGTTCATCAAAATATTCGCTTATTAATTTTTTATTGGAAGATACGACATGCTTTTTGGCCTTAAGGCATGAAGAAACGAATTCAAAAGCAGGGTGAAGACCGCCTATTGTTTCTGCAACTATTTCTATTTCAGGGTCATTTAAAATGTCATTTACATCAGTTGTCATAACATCTTCATAACCTTCTTTTACAGCAATGTCTAATACCTTTTTTACTTCCAAAACAGAGGATGCGTTTTTAATAACCTCATAACAACCGCTTCCTACTACTCCGAAGCCTAAAATTGCGACTTTCATATTTATGTAAACTCCTTTCGGTGTCTTTAACACAAAGACAGATGTTTTTCTACGAAAAACAAAAGTAATTATAATATCGTATTGTAACACAAAAGATTTAATTAATCAAGAGATTTTAGAATTTTCTTTAAAAAATATTGACAAGACCTTTTAAATATGGTATCATTAACGAAGTTAATAAATCTTTAAGGCGATACAGAGATATCGGCAAGATTATCATATATTTTAGTTTAAAATACGGTGCAGCGAAAAAGGCTGTATCTATTGTGATATCTTGCCTTTTGTCGGCAGGATATTTTTTGTTGAAAGGAAAGTTTAAGTTTATGGCAAACTTTAATCCATTTACAAAACTTAATAAGGATAAATTAAACTTAAGCGGAGATTTTTGCTTTGATTATTCTTTTTCAGGCAAAGACCTCGATGTTTTAAGTTCTTATTATATATTTCCCGGTTTTTGCGATGTGCATGTTCATTTTCGTGAGCCGGGTTTTTCGTATAAAGAAACAATTAAAACGGGGTCTTTAGCAGGAGCCAGGGGCGGATATACAGCAGTATGCACAATGCCTAACTTAAACCCTGTGCCTGACACAAAAGAGAATTTAAAAATACAAGAGGATATTATAAAAAAAGACGCTTTAATTAATGTTTATCCTTATGCATCAATTACAAAAGGTCAAAAGGGCGAAGAGCTTTCGGATATGGAAAACTTAACTTCTGCCATCTCGTTTTCTGATGACGGAAGAGGAGTTCAAAACGATGAAATGATGTATCTAGCTATGGAAAAGGCAAAAGCTTTAGATAAAGTTATAGTTGCCCACTGTGAAGTAAATTCCCTATTAGAGGGAGGGTACATTCACAAAGGAGAATATGCTAAAGCGCACGGCCATAAAGGGATATGTTCAGAAAGCGAGTATCTCCAAATTGAAAGGGATATTGCTCTTGCGAAAAAGACAGGGGTTAAATATCATGTCTGCCACATTTCTGCAAAAGAGAGTGTGGATTTAATAAGAAAGGCTAAAAAAGACGGTGTTAATATAACCTGTGAAACAGCTCCTCACTATCTGGTTTTAGATGACAGCAATTTAAAAGAAGACGGGTTTTATAAAATGAACCCACCGCTTCGCGATAAAAAAGACAAAGAGGCATTAATAGAGGGCATAATTGACGGGACAATTGATATGATTGCAACCGACCATGCCCCACATTCGCTTGATGAAAAATCAAAAGGGTTAGAAAAAAGTCTTTTTGGAATAGTAGGACTTGAAACAGCTTTTCCTATAATGTATACACACTTTGTTAAAACAAATGTTATATCTTTGGAAAAACTTATAAATTTAATGGCGCTTAACCCAAGACAAAGGTTTAACATTCCGCTTGGTAATGACTTTTCAATATGGGATTTGGAAAAATCATATAAAATAAACTCAAGCGAGTTTAAAAGTATGGGAAGAGCAACACCATTTAATGATATGACAGTTTTTGGCAAGTGTCTTAAGACTATAAACGGAGGTAAAATAGTATGGTAAAAGAATTCAACAGAAAAATAGTGTTAGAAGACGGAAGCGAATATTACGGTTATGCTTTCGGCGATGTAGCAGATACTGTAACAGAAATAGTGTTTAACACATCAATGGCAGGTTATCAGGAAATTATATCCGACCCTGCATACACATACCAGAGTGTTGTTATGACCTATCCTTTAATAGGCAACTACGGTGTTACAGATGATGATTTTGAAGCAAAAAACTTAAGCCTTGGCGGACTTATTGTAAGAGAGTATAACGATTTCCCGTCAAACTTCAGATACACAAAAACATTATCAGAGGTAATGATAGAAAATCACATTCCTGGTATATACGGATTAGATACAAGAGCTCTTACCCGCTCTATAAGAGATAAGGGAACAAGAAAGGTTTTAATAACCGATGCAACAACACCTAAAGATGAAGCTCTTAAAATTTTAAAATCATACCGTTTTCCTGAAGATGCAGTTAAAAAGGTAAGCTGCAAAAAAAGATGGTATTCAAGAACAGCAAACCCAAAGTTTAATGTAGTTGCTGTTGACCTTGGAATTAAATCAAGCACCATAAAAGCTTTAAACAAGAAAAAATGCAATGTAACTGTTGTGCCTTACGATACACCTTTTGAAGAAATCATAAAGATGCAGCCTGACGGTGTGTTTTTATCAACAGGTCCGGGAAACCCAAACGAAACAAAAGAAGTTATAAATCTTGTTAAAGAATTAAAAGGCAAATGTCCTATTTTTGGAACCGGCCTTGGCTATCAGATTATGGCAATAGCGTATGGCGCCAAAACCGAAAAATTAAAGTTTGGACACAGAGGTTCAAACCACGCTGTTAAAAATGTTATTACGGGAAAAGTGGAAATAGTAACTCAAAATCACTCGTATACAGTATCAGAAAGCTCTCTTAAAGATACTGACCTTGAAATTACACACAAAAATGTTTTAGATGGCACAATCGAAGGATTGGAAGCAAAAAAAGATTTAGCATTCGGTGTAGAATACCAGCCTGAATTGGGAAATGGAATTATAACAGAATGTCTTTATGAGAAGTTTATAAAAAATATGGAGGAGGGTAAGAAAAATGCCTAAAAGAACAGACCTTAAAAAAATACTTGTAATCGGTTCAGGACCTATTGTAATAGGACAGGCTGCAGAATTTGACTATGCAGGAACACAAGCATGTTTAGCATTAAAAGAAGAAGGCTATGAAGTAGTTTTATGCAATTCTAACCCTGCAACCATTATGACAGATACAACAATAGCAGATAAGGTTTATATGGAGCCTTTAACGCTCGAATACTTAGCAAAAATTTTAAGATATGAAAGACCTGACGCTATAATTCCCGGTATCGGCGGACAGACAGGATTAAACCTTGCTATGCAACTTGAGAAAAAGGGAATTTTGGCTGAATGCGGAGTTGAGCTTTTAGGTACAAGCAGTAAAAGTATCGAAAGAGCAGAAGACAGAGAAATGTTTAAACAGCTCTGCGAATCATTAGGCGAACCTGTACTTCCTTCAATGATTGCAAACTCAATGGAAGAGGGCTTAAATGCGGCACACGAAATAGGCTATCCTGTTGTACTCCGTCCTGCATTTACATTAGGCGGAACAGGCGGCGGTTTTGCAAATGATGACGCTGAGTTTGAAGAAATTATGAAAAATGCTTTGGCGCTTTCTCCTGTTAATCAGGTTTTGGTTGAAAAAAGCATCAAAGGTTATAAAGAAATAGAATACGAAGTAATGCGTGATGGCAACGGAACTGCAATTACTATCTGTAATATGGAAAATGTTGACCCTGTAGGTATTCATACAGGAGACTCAATAGTAGTCTGCCCAACACAGACACTTTCTTTAAAAGAATGCAGTATGCTTCGTGAGAGCGCACTTAAAATAATAAGCGCACTCGAAATTGCGGGCGGTTGTAATGTTCAGTTTGCTTTAGACCCACATTCTTTTAAATACTATTTAATCGAAGTTAACCCAAGAGTATCCCGTTCATCAGCACTCGCATCAAAAGCAAGTGGTTATCCTATTGCAAGAGTAACAGCTAAAATAAGTGTTGGTATGAATTTAGAAGAAATCCAGCTTGGTTCAACAAAGGCATCATTTGAACCTGCTCTTGACTATGTTGTTTTAAAAATGCCAAGATTTCCTTTTGATAAATTCACCTCTGCAAACAACAAATTAAGCACACAGATGAAAGCAACAGGCGAAGTTATGTCAATAGGAAGAACTATTGAAGAAGCATTTTTAAAGGCAATCCGTTCACTAGAAATCGGTGTTTACCACCTTTATATGGCAAAGTTTGACTCATACACAGTTCCTGAGCTTTTAGAGTATATTAAAATCGGTACTGATGACAGAATATACGCAATGGCAGAAGCTTTATGGCGCGGAGTTGATATGGGCCTTTTAGCCAACAACACACAAATCGACCTTTTATTTATCGAAAAGATTAAAAAGATAGTTGATATGGAGGGCATTTTAAAGGCAAATAAATTTGATTCTGATGTGTTAAAAGAAGCTAAAAAGATGGGCTTTAGCGATAAAGAAATTTCTGTTTTATGGGAAACAAGCGAAATAGAAGTCTTTAACAAAAGAAAACAAGAGGGCATTATGCCTGTATACAAAATGATTGACACCTGCGCAGCAGAATTCGAAAGCTACATTCCATATCTTTATTCAACCTATGAAGAAGAAAACGAATCAAAAGTGTCTAACAAAAAGAAGATAATAGTTTTAGGTTCAGGTCCTATAAGAATAGGTCAGGGCGTTGAGTTTGACTATTCAACAGTTCACGCTGTAACAACAATCAAAAAAGCAGGTTATGAAGCAATTATTATAAACAATAACCCCGAAACTGTTTCAACAGACTATACAACATCAGACAAGCTTTATTTTGAGCCGCTTTGCACAGAAGATGTTATGAACATAATAGAGCTTGAAAAGCCTGATGGTGTTATTGCATCTTTGGGTGGTCAGACAGCAATTAATCTGGCAGCTCCTTTAGCCGAGAGAGGGGTTAAAATTATAGGAACTGACTGTGAAGCTATAGAAAAGGC
>JAZSNJ010000136.1:0-2202 GCA_045536355.1 Clostridia bacterium
CATACATTACAACACCTAGTGAATATATGTCTGACCTTTCATCGGTGTAACCTCCTCTTGCTTGTTCAGGTGAGCAGTAGTGTGCAGTTCCTATTGCACTGTCATCAACTTTCATAGTAAAAGATGAAACAGCTCTTGCAATACCAAAATCTGTTACTTTTAATGTTCCGTCTTTGGTTACCATTATGTTCTGAGGTTTAATATCTCTGTGTACTATTCCTCTTTTATGAGCTTGCTGAAGTGCAGATGCAATCTGAATAGAAAAATCGAGTGCAGTATCAACATCTAAAGCCTTACCTGCTCTTTTAAAGTATTCTTTTAAAGTTATTCCGTCAACATACTCCATTACAATGTAATGGATATCGTCCTGTGCACCCATATCATATACAGACACAATATTTGTGTGTGAAAGACCTGCTGCTGCCTGTGATTCTATATTAAATCTTTTAATAAATTCTTCATCATTTTTATATTCATCTTTTAAAATCTTAACAGCAACAAAACGATTTAAGAGCGTACATCTTGCTTTATAAACATTTGCCATGCCGCCTGTGCCGATAAGCTCTAAAATTTCATATCTGTTTCCAAGTATTGAACCTACCATCTGTAATTTTCCTCCTATATATTAAAACATTACGGCAACTACGGTTATATTATCCGTCCCGCCTTTGTCGTTTGCTGAATTTACTAACTTTTCTGTTATTCCCTGTGGTGATTTTTCTTTTTCACATATATTTAATATTTCTGTATCTTCCAACATATTTGTAAGTCCGTCTGAACATAAAACAAGGATATCTCCCTCTGATACAGTTATTTGGAAGATGTCAGGTTGTATTATTTCTTCCGTACCCATAGCACGATAAATATAATGCTTTTTATCACTTTTTTTTGCCTGTTCTTTGGTCATCTCGCCTTTATCAACTAAAGTTTGAACCAAAGAATGGTCTTTAGTAATCTGTAAAATTGTGCCATTAGATATTTTATAGCATCTGCTGTCCCCGACATTTGCAATTATAACACTATTATCTTCCCAGTATGCCATAACAAGTGTTGCCCCCATACCGTTTCTGTCGGGCTCATTTAAAGCATCAATATAAACATCTTTATTTGTGTCAGATATCGCAGTTATTATAGATGAAACATCTTTTTTATTAAGTTTTTCTAATCTTTCTGTTAATTTTGAAGATACAATTAAACTTGCTCTTTCGCCTTTGTTATGTCCACCCATTCCGTCAGACACTAAAGCAAAATTGTCTTTTACAGTAAAACAGTCTTCATTTAAGTTTCGGACTTTTCCTGTGTGGGTAAACCCAGCCGTCATAGCCATAGATATCACCTCTTATTAATCAGGTTATTTTTCTTCTTTATGTCTTCTCCTTAATTGTCCGCATGATGCATCTATATCACTACCTAATTCTCTTCTTACGGTAGTTGTAACTCCATTTTGCTCTAAAACAGATCTGAAAGCTACTATTCTGTCAGCATTACTTTTTCTGTAATTAGTGCTTTTCACAGAATTTACAGGAATTAAATTAATATGACAAAGCATTCCTTTTGTAAGCTTTAAAAGCTGTTTTGCAATTTCTACCGAGTCATTTACTCCATCAATCAATGTATATTCAAAGGTAACCCTTCTGTTTGTCTTTTTAATATAATAATTACACGCCTCAAAAAGTTTTTCTATGTTGTATTTTTTATTAACAGGCATGAGCGATGACCGAAGTTCGTCATTAGGTGCGTGAAGTGATACCGATAAGGTTACAGGAAGACCTTCATCAGCCAATTTATAGATTTTATCTACAAGTCCGCATGTTGAAAGTGAAATATGTCTTGCACCGATATTCATACCTGCATGATGATTGATATTCTTAATAAACTTCGTTACATTTTCATAATTGTCAAGGGGTTCTCCAATTCCCATCAAAACTATATTTGAAATATCATATCCACTGTCTTTGGCAGCAAATATAACCTGGTCGCAAATTTCACCTGCAGTTAAGTCCCTTACCTTTCCGCCAACAGTAGAGGCACAGAATTTGCACCCCATATTACATCCTGCCTGAGTTGAAATGCAGATAGGATGACCATGTTTATATTCCATTAAAACACTCTCTACAGTTTCACCGTCATATAGCTCAAATAGGTATTTGATTGTACCGTCGCTTGACACCTGTTTTCTTAATATTTTAGGAACGGTAATCA
>JAZSNJ010000050.1:0-7797 GCA_045536355.1 Clostridia bacterium
ATCAAAAAATTCATAGGTTCTTATGCTGCTGCATTAGGTAAACTTGATGCTGTTGTATTTACAGCAGGTATTGGAGAAAATGACAAAGCGTTAAGAAAAGCTGTTGCAGGAGACCTTGAAATTTTAGGTCTTGCAATTGATGATGAAAAGAATTCAATCAGAGGAGAAGAAATAGATATTTCTGCACCTGGTGCTAAAGTTAAAACACTTGTTATTCCAACTAATGAAGAATTAATGATCGCTATTGAGACAAAAGCACTTACTGAATAAAAAAATCTTGACAAATTGTAATTTATAAAGTATAATTATCAATACTGTGTGTTGGAGGTGCCCTTATGCTTTTAAATATTTCATCACTTTTTAAAAATTCTGACATTTGTCTTAATTTTGATGATGAAATAGAAATTGACAACAGTCAGTTTAACCATAAGGCCGTAACTTTCAGCAAACCTGTAAAAGTTAGCGGTACTGTTAAAAATGTCGGCGGTGTACTTATACTTAAACAAACTGTTTCAGGTGAATATGAAACTTTTTGTGACAGATGTATGGAACCTGTAACTGAAGAAATTAACATAGAGTTTGAAGAAAACTTTGTTAAAGAATTAAGTGCCGATGATGATACAGCTAATATTTTAGAAAATGAGAATATTGATGTATCAGATATAACTTTTAGAAATATTTTTTCTGAAATCCCGCTTAAACATTTGTGTAATGACGAATGTAAAGGTATTTGTCATAACTGTGGTACAAATCTTAACATTTCACAATGCAGTTGTGAAAATGACGAGTGGAATCCACAATTTGAGATATTAAAGCATTTGTTTGATTAGAGGCTTTGATGTAATAATTAAGGAGGTGTGAACTTAATGGCAGTTCCAAAGAGAAAGGTATCTAAAGCAAGAAGAGATAAAAGAAGAGCTAATTGGAAATTAGCAGTACCGGGCATGGTTAAATGTCCACAGTGCGGTGCGCTCATATTATCACACAGAGTTTGTCCTGAATGTGGTTACTACAAGGGCAAAGAAGTTGTTAAGGTTGAAGCTTAATTTTAATTAGTTAATTTTGCCATTTCGGTTTTTCCGAAATGGCATTTTTCATTGTTAAAATCACTTGACAATACTAGAAAATTATAGGATAATTAATATATGTAATTTAATTAACGAGTGTGATTATATGACTAAAATAATTAATGTTGAAAAAGGTTCATTAGCTGAAGAATGTGGCATAGCTCCTGGTGATTACTTAGTTGACATTAACGGTAAAAAAGTTAATGATATTTTAGAGTATAAATTTATGACCGCTGATGAAGAATTTGAGATAACCATAAAAAAGGCAGACGGAAGCTATGAAACTTTTGATGTAATAAATGAATATTATGAAGATTTTGGGTTAGAATTTGAAAATGCTTTAATGACTAAAGCCAGGTCTTGTGCAAACAAATGTATTTTTTGTTTTATTGACCAGTTGCCTGAAGGGATGAGAGATACTCTTTATTTTAAAGATGATGATTCAAGACTTTCTTTTTTGCAGGGCAATTATATTACTATGACAAACCTGTCAGATAAAGAATTGGATTCAATAATTGAGATGAGAATGTCTCCTATAAATGTTTCTGTTCATGTAACAGACCCTGATTTAAGATGCTTTATGCTTGGTAACAAAAGAGCTGGAAAGATAATGACACAACTTAAAAAACTCAAAGACGCAGGTTTAATAATTAACTGTCAGATTGTGTTGTGCCCTGGAGTAAATGACGGTGAGGTTTTGGATAACACTTTAAATGATTTGTTAAGTCTTACGCCATCTGTTTACAGCATTTCTGTTGTTCCGGTTGGGCTTACTAAATATAGGCAAGGACTTTATGATATGACACCTTTTGACAAAGAAAAAGCAACAAAGCTTTTAAAGCAAGTAGAATATTGGCAGGAAAAGTTTGAAAAAGTGTGCGGTAAAAAAACATTATATGCTGCCGATGAATTTTATATTTTATCTGAAATGCAATTTCCAAACTATGATGATTATGCTGATTTCCCGCAACTTGAAAACGGCGTTGGGATGGTGGCAGTAACAAATGATGAATTTTTAAGTGAAATTGCAGAAAACTCTGTTTCTTCAAAAAAAGAAGAAGTGAGTATAGTAACGGGCGTGATTGCAGAAGATTTTATAAAATCTTTAGTATCAAAAATATCAAATGTTAAATGCAATGTATATGCAATTAAAAATGAATTTTTTGGTGAAAGAATTACAGTTTCGGGCCTTATAACAGCGACCGATATAATAAGTCAGTTAAAAGATAAAAGGCTTGGAGAAGTTTTGCTTATACCTGTTAATATGTTAAGACAGGATACTGATGTGTTTTTAGATGATTTAACAATATCTGATGTTGAGAAAGCTTTGAATGTTAAAGTTAAAGTAATTTCTTCAGGTGATGAACTTGCAAGAGAATTATTATATTAGAAAGAGAGCATAAAAATGAAACCGATTGTAGCAATAGTTGGTCGCCCTAATGTGGGTAAATCAATGATTTTTAATAAACTTGTTGGAGAAAGAATTTCAATAGTTGAAGATGTTCCGGGTGTAACAAGAGACAGAATTTATGCTGATGCTGTATGGCTCAGTCATAAGTTTACTCTTATTGATACCGGTGGTATTGAACCTAAAACTGACGATATAATTTTATCACAAATGAAAAAACAGGCTGAAATTGCAATCGAAATGGCAGATGTTATATTGTTTGTTACCGATATAAAAACAGGTCTTACTGCTGCTGACCGTGATGTTTCTGCAATGCTTTTAAAATCTGGCAAACCTGTTGTTTTGGTTTGCAATAAATGCGATGCACCCGGTCAGCCACCAGTGGAAATCTATGAGTTTTATAATTTAGGGCTTGGCGACCCATTCGCGGTTTCAGCTGTAAATAGTTTAGGCTTTGGCGACCTTTTGGATGAAGTTGTAAGCCATTTTCCTGATACTTGCGAAGAAAACGATGAAGATGATGTTATTAAAATTGCTGTGGCAGGAAGACCTAATGCCGGTAAATCATCGCTTGTTAACAGAATTTTGGGCGACAACAGAGTAATTGTAAGTGATATACCTGGTACAACAAGAGATGCTATTGATGTTTCTTTTGAAAAGAACGGCCAAAAATATATATTTACTGATACAGCTGGTTTAAGAAAAAGAGGTAAAATTGACGAAAACATTGAACATTATAGCGCAGTAAGAACTCTTTTGGCTATTGATCGTTCGGATGTTGTTATCATTATGGTTGATGCCAATGAAGGCGTTACTGAACAGGATACTAAAATTGCAGGTTATGCTCATGATAACGGGAAAGCAATTATTGTAGTTGTTAATAAATGGGATTTGGTTGAAAAAGAAACCAATACAATGCATAATTATAAGAACAAAGTTTTAGAGGGCTTTAATTTTATGATGTATGCACCTATTGAATTTATTTCAGCAAAAACTGGTTCAAGAGTTGATAAACTTTTTGAACTTATCCATTATGTTTATGAACAAAACTCTATAAGAATACAGACAGGTGTTTTAAATGATGTGTTAAATCAAGCAATACTTAGGGTTCAGCCACCGTCTGATAAAGGTAAAAGACTTAAAATTTATTATATGACCCAAGTAGGAACAAAACCGCCTACATTTGTTATTTTTGTCAATAACAAAGAACTGGCACATTTTTCGTATGTTAGATATCTTGAAAATCAAATAAGGGATAGTTTTTCTTTAAAAGGAACACCTCTTAAATTTATAGTAAGGGAAAAGAAGGAAGAAAAATGATAATTAAAATTATTTTGTTGTCTTTAGCTGCATATCTTATAGGTAGTATAAATTTTTCAATTATTATTTCCAAAGCTAAAAACATTGATATAAAAAAAGTCGGAAGCGGTAATGCCGGTGCTACAAATATGACCAGAGCATTAGGAAAAAAAGTAGGAGTTTTAGTATTTTTTCTTGATTTTTTTAAAGGGGTATTTCCCTGTCTTATATCAAGAATTTTAAATACAGGTGATTATACCATAATAGTTGGATTATTTGTTGTGATCGGGCATATTTTTCCTTTGTATTATGGCTTTAGAGGAGGAAAAGGTGTTTCAACTACATTTGGTGCAATTGCAACTGTAAATATATGGTGTGCTTTGATTTTAGGTATACTTGAACTTATTTTAATAAAAACAACAAAAATTGTTTCTCTAAGCACATTAATTGCTTTTGTTCTTTTGCCCTTAACTATGCTTTTGCTCAATTCTTCAGATAATTATTTAAATGTTTATATCTCGGGATTATATACAATTTTAGTTATATTTTCACACAGGAGTAACATTAAAAATTTGTTAAATGGAACCGAAAACAGTTTTAAAAAACAGTAAGGCGGTGATATATAAATGAAATATACTATTGGAATTTTAGGAACAGGTGGCTGGGGTACTGCATTAGGACTTTTACTTTGTGATAAAGGATATACGGTTAAAATGTGGTCGCCTTTTCCTGAAGAAATAAATACTCTTAACAACAACAGAGAAAACCCCTTGCTAAGCGGTGTTAAGATACCCGAAGATATTATTTTTACATCTGACTTAAATTTTGCAGTTAGCGATACAGTTTTATTAGTTATGGCTGTACCATCATCGGCTGTGAGAAGTGTGTGTAATACTCTCTCATCATTTAATGGGCTCCCTTTAATTGTTAATGTAGCAAAAGGATTTGATGATAACACTAACGAAAGACTTTCAGCTGTGATAAAAGAGGAGCTTAATACCGATAAAGTAGTTATCTTGTCAGGACCGACTCACGCTGAAGAAGTGGCAAGAAAGCTGCCAACAACAATTGTAGCTGCATGTGAAAATTTAAGCTATGCCGAATTTGTTCAAAATATTTTTATGTGTGATTATTTAAGAGTTTATACCAATACAGATGTGGTGGGTGTCGAAGTTTGTGGAGCACTCAAAAATGTTATTGCGCTTTGTGCCGGAATTTCTGATGGATGTGGTCTTGGCGACAATGCGAAAGCTGCTTTAATGACAAGAGGAATGAAAGAAATTCAGGCACTCGGCATTAAGATGGGGGGAAGACCTGAAACTTTTATAGGACTGGCAGGTATTGGAGATTTAATTGTTACCTGTACCAGTATGCACAGCAGAAACAGAAGGGCAGGGATATTGATAGGTCAGGGTAAATCAGCTGCTGATGCTATGAATGAGGTTAAAATGGTTGTTGAAGGTATCGGGGCTTGTATGATTGCAAAAAAGCTTTCTGATCAATATCAGGTAGATATGCCAATTGTAAATACTGCTTACAATATACTTTCAGGTGATATAAAACCTCTTGATGCAGTAAAATCTTTAATGCTAAGAGATAAAAAACAAGAATAATTGACATTTTAATTAATCGGTGATAGAATAACAATGTTGTTGTAAATTTGTGTTATATAACACGAAAATCAGTTTACAACGGAGTGTGTATGTATAGTGTAATTTTGGTTTCCATGGCGAAACATGTAACTGAAGCATTTAATTCACTTGATATGTGGGAAAAGCACGGTTATTCACTAGTACAGGTTACAACTGACGTATATGATGCACTTAAACAAAAACCTGATGTCATAATATGTCCCGTTATCAGCTCGTTTATGAATGCTGAAGAGGTAGTAAAATACATAAATGAACATAAATTAACTACCAAGCTTGTTATGTATGGAAGAAAAACTTATGAATATGTAAAAGAAGCGCTTGATTTAGATGCGGTTGGCTATATTTCGATGCCACCCGAAAATCATGAACTTTCACATATTTTAATAAAATTAAAGAAAAAATTAGAGCTTTTGAATGTGTCATCGAAATCAGCTAATGATTATTTTGAAAATAAAGATGATATATTTATTTACAAGCTGATTTATGGTAAGTATAAATCTAAGGAAGAATTCAAATTATTATTTGACGAATTTCTACCTAAAATTTCATTTAACAGCTCACATTATCAACTTGTCAAAATCACTATTGATAATTTTGATGAATATCTTTTACATAAGTGGAACCATGGAAAAGAACTGTTATATACTGCTATAAATAATTTTTTAAAAATTTCGAATGATGACTTTTGTGTTTTCCCTGTAAATGCTAACGATAATGTGATTTATGCTTTAGCTTTTAAAAACATTGATCAAAGTGTAGAAAGATATATTGAAAATATAAGGCTAAACTTAAAAGATATTTTAGGTTTAAATGCTGATTTTGAATTGTTGGAATCAAATGATGTTATACATCTTTTAGAAGAAACAACTCGTAATAATTTAATTGAAAAAACAGAACTTAGTATTTTTGAACATGATTTGGATGACATTGATGATAACGAAAAGTTAGCTGTTAAGCAAGCAAAAAGCTATATTAATAAAACATATGAGCAGGAATTATCTCTTAATGACGTATCTAATTATGTTGGACTTAGTTCTGCATATTTTAGCCGAATGTTTAAGCAAGAAACCGGTGAAAATTTTATAGATTATCTTATAAAAGTAAGGATGGAAAAGGCGAAGCAGTATTTACAGGACACACAATATAAAACCTTTGAAGTAAGTAAAATGGTTGGTTACAGCAAGAGTAAGTATTTTAGTAAGTTGTTTAAAAACTACACCGGCTATACACCAACTGAATATAAATCAAAAATGCAAAGAAAAAATATTAAATAAGGAGATGTGGTTATGGGTAAATTTAAAATTGGTCTTCAGCTTTATTCTGTTAGGGATAAAATGGCAGAAGATATGGAGGCTACATTAAAAGCAGTAAAAGAAATGGGTTATGACTATGTTGAATTTGCGGGATATTTCGGCAAATCAGCAGAGGAAGTTAGAAAATTACTTGATGAAATAGGACTTGAATGTGTATCTGTTCATCAGGCTCCCGGCATTTTTAAAACAGATTATGAGGCAAGTGTTGAATACTTGAAAACTATCGGTGCAAAATATGTTGCAATTCCTTGGATCAATAAAGAAGACCTCGTAACCGATGAATTTGTTAATTTGATTAAAGATTTAGGTGCTAAATTTAAAAAAGACGGTCTTACACTTTTATATCACAATCATGATTTTGAATTTAGCAAATATGAAGGTAAGTTTGTTTTAGACTGGCTTTATGACACAGTTGACGCATCATTGCTTGAAACTGAAATTGATACCTGCTGGGTAAGATATGCTGGATATGACCCTGCTGAATATGTTAAAAAATATACTGGCAGAGCTCCTATTGTTCATCTTAAAGATTTTACATGCAGTGCATTTGACGGAACACCTGTTTATGGTCTTATTGATGAAAAAGGCGAAAACAACGAAGATGGTAAAGATAAAAAAGCTGATTTTATGTTCCAGCCTGTAGGACACGGTGTTCAGGATGTGCCATCAATCATTGCTGCAGCTGAAGCAGCAGGTGCTCATACACTTATCGTTGAACAGGATATGTCAGATGACAGACCATCATTAGAATCAGTTAAAATGAGTATTGATTATCTTAAATCATTAGGTTTATAATTCTTTAATACATAAAAAAACACCTTGTTTAAGGTGTTTTTTTATACTAATGGAGCAAATATTCTTAATATTTTTTGCAGAATTTTTTGCAAAAGAGTTGTTTGATTAATATCTGTATAAGTAATTTTTTTAGATACAGATACGGTTTCAAAAAAGTCTTTTTTGACTGTATGGTTAAATTCTTTATCGTAAATTACAGAGCCATTTTCATAGTTCAAAAACAGGCTTCTGTAATCAAGGTTTGCTGTGCTTATTAAAGTAAC
>JAZSNJ010000039.1:0-4325 GCA_045536355.1 Clostridia bacterium
GTATTTTTTCATCAAATGAAAAGCTTTTGGTTGCTTCATCAAAAAAAAGCTTAGACATTTGTAAAAATTCTTTGGTCATTTTTTTGCCTTTCTGTCTTAAATAAAGTCGTTCTCAATTTTTGCGACAACATTATAAGACGAATTAATTTCCTTAATTTTTAAGTTCACCTGTTCTAAAATTTCGTTATCCTTCATTTTGCAGCCAAACGGAACTACAATATCAAATAAAAGATTTGTGTGAGTTGTGCCTGTAACCACTCTGAAATCGTGTATTGAAAATTGTGTGTCAACCGATTTTACTATATTTCCGGTTGTTTCTTTAAGTTTTAAAACAGTTTCGTTTTCTGTTTCAATGGGGTCTAAATGAATGGTGGTTAAAACACCAAATTTTTCATTTATTTCAAATTCTATATTGTCAATAAGGTCATGAGAAATTAAGATATCGCAAGAGGCGGGAACTTCGGCGTGAAGTGAGCATATAATTTTATTTGGTCCGTAATCATGCACCATCATATCGTGAATGCCTACAACTCCGTCATGAGCTAAAACGGTTTTTTTAATGTTTTCTATCAGTTTTTTGTCGGGGACAGTTCCTATCAAAGCTGTAAAAACTTCATTTGCGGTGTCAAGACCAGCTTTTAAGATTAAAAGCGCAACAATAAGACCTAAATACCCATCTACATTATATCTTGTAAGCCCCGAAACTGCAAGACCTACTATTACACAGAGTGTTGCAACCATATCAAAAATACTGTCTTTTACAACTGCTTTAATGGTTAAAGAGCCTGTTCTTTTTGCAAGTTTATTATTAAAGACAGCTAAAAAAAGCTTAAAAGGTATTGATATCAAAAGTACAATTAACGAAACATAAGAAAATACAACAGGCTGTGGAGAAAATATTTTTGAAAGCGAACTTTTAAAAAGTTCAAACCCCATAAATAAAATTATGGAAGCTACAATGAATGCCGAAATATATTCTGACCTTCCGTGCCCGAAAGGATGCTCTTTATCGGCAGGTTTTGCTGACATTTTTGCACCTAAAATACCAACTATTGATGATGAAGCGTCTGAAAGGTTATTTACAGCGTCTGCAGTAACAGAAAGGCTTTTGGTGAAAAATCCTACCGCGAATTTAATAAGGCAGAGTAAAATGTTTACAAAAATGCCTGTAAATCCACTTAAAGTTCCATAGCTTTCCCTTACCTTTACATTTTTAACATCATCATAATTTTTAACGAATTTTTTTATTAAAAAATCTGTCATGTAAATACCTCACTGTTTTGATACCATTTTAGCAACTAAAATGCCTACTCCGGTAAATCCATCTATACCGCCTGATTTTATTTCATTATCAAGCTCTGCGCACTGTTTAATCATATCGGTTAAATATTTTTCTGAAAGCTTGGCTTCGAGTCCTGCGTATTTTTTCTGCTGAAAGCTTGATTTTAGCTTTAAAGTTAAAAAAATGGTAGAAAGTGCCACCCCGTCCTGTTTCATGGCTTTAAACCTTAAGAGGTCAGTCATATACTTGTTTATTGCACCGTTGATTGCAACAGGTTGCTCTTTTTTTATCTTAAGGTCATTAAATATGATAAAAGCCTCGTCATTTTTGCCTAAAAGTGCACAGTCAATCATTTTAAACACTATACTGTCTATATTTTTTGTAACTACAGCGTCTATCATTCCTGCTGTTATTTTATTCTCTGCACCTGCGTAGGATACTAATTTGTTTATTTCGGAAATAAGTGCAGTCATATCATTACCCACAAAGGAGATTAAAGCATATGCTGTTTCTCTGTCAATTATTTTTCCGTTTGATGAAACCACTTTATTTATCCAGGGAACAAGGTCATCACTTTTTTGATGCTCAAAAGTACAAAGAGTACATTTGGTGCTTAAAAGTTTATAAATTTTACTCTTTTTATCAATTGATGAGCACATAAAAAGAACAGTTGTATATTCAGGAACATCTTCTAAAAGCTCGGTTAAAAATGAAACAAAGTCGCCTTTTAATTCTTCAGAAAAATTTCTGCCTTTCAAAACTACAAACTTTTTGTCTGCCATCAGTGGCGCATCTTCTACTGCGCTTTGAAAAGACTCAATGTTTTCAGGGGTTAAAACAAGATAATTAAAGTCATCACCGATTGGAACTATTTCTTCTTTAAGTTTTTTGGCATAATAGTCCGACAAAAACACTTCTTCGCCTAAAAAAAAGTAAAGGGAAGAAAACTGCTTGTTTTTAAGATGTGTTTTTATTGTATCCATATATTACTCCTTAACAGAAATAACTCCGTTTTCAAATATATCTATTTTAATAGTACCTGAAATATCTGTTCTGTAGATTTTACTGCCTGTTTTTGAAATCCTTTTAAGGACTTCTTTATCAGGGAAACCGTAAATATTATCTTTATCCACCGATATTACAGAATATAAAGGTGTGGCTTTTCTTAAAAATGAAGCATATGTAGATGATTTGGACCCGTGGTGTGCAACTTTTAAAACATCGCAGTCTACATCTTCTAAAAGAGATTCTTCATAAAATTCTGTATCTCCAGTAAATAAAACTGATGACTTTCCGTATGTAACTTTAATTACAAGCGAAGAATTGTCAAGACCGCCCTTACCATCGTTTAACACTTTGATTTTTGCATTACCGATACTTAAAACCATATTTTTGTCAGGGGCTGTATCAGGTGATAAAATATTTAATACTTTAAAATTGTTGTCTATTATATTAAGTCCGCCTGCGTGGTCATCATGCGTATGTGATATTACCAGCAAATCAATTTTGTTAATACCTTTTTTCTTAAGATAAGGCACTACCTGAGATTGTGTGTAGTAGGGAGAACCTGTATCTATTAGTATACGCTTATTTTGGTTTAAGGTCAAGAGGCAAGAGTCTCCGTGCCCTACATTTATAAACTCTGCAACAATTTTGTCGTTATGAGGAATATATAAAGAGACAATGCTTAAAACAACCATTAAAGATAACACGCTGTATATAACTGTAATTGCTTTCTTTTTAAGATTGGTTTCTTTCGAAAATACAATTAAAGTAAAAATGACTACAAGTGTTATACTTAGAATTATGGGTGCATTTGAAGGCAGAGAAATATAAGAGTATTTAATATGTGCTAACGATTTTAAAATGTTATAAACCAGACTAAATAAATAATCGGTTATAAGTGATAGTTTATAAAAGTTTGTTAAGGCTACAATTATACCCAACATGTAAAACAAAGGTATCAGTGGCACCATAATTATATTTCCGATAAGAGTTAAAAGTGATACTGACCCGAAAGAGTTAAGCAAAATGGGGAAGGTAGTAATTGCTGATGAGATACTTAAAGATAATATATCACTTAAAAATTTCGGGAGCGGGGTTAATTTAAACTGTATTAAAGATATTCCAAGTGCTGCTGCAAATGACAGCTGAAATGATAATGAGTAAATAACATAAGGGTTAAAGATAATCATAAAAGATGCCACAAGCGAAAGCGCCGAGAGAGCATCATAATCTCTTCTGCCACTTGATGAAAAAAGCAAACAGACACATACTAAAGATGCTCTTATTACAGATGGTGAAAGCCCGGTTACAAAACAAAATACAAATAAAATTATAAGACTTAACAGGTCTATTGTCCTACTTTTTAAACCGAACATAGAAAGTATAAGACCTGAAATGAGCATGATTATTAAAACATGCATTCCTGAAACTGCAAGTACATGAGAAATGCCCATTATTTTAAAAGTGTTTTCCATCTCTTCGGTCATTAAAGCTTTATCACCTAAAAATATACCTCTAATAAATGCTTTTGTATCCATAGATGGAATAACATTATCTATTCTTTCAATCAAAAATTTATTAAGCTGTCTTGCCTGTTTAAAAGGGAATAAACCGCCTTTGCTCAAAACTGATGGAGAGCCTGTTAAAGTAAGCTTATAAAACATCTTATTTGATTTATAGTAGTTTTCGTAATTGAATAACCCTTTATTTGATGCTGCATAAATCTTTTGAATTTTACAATCCTTAAAAGATATAACATCGTTGATTTCAAAAATTTTATTTGTGTCATTAAAAACCAAAACTTTGTAATTTAACTTTTTGCCGTTTACTTCAGTAATGTTAGCTGTGAAGTTTTTACCGTCAGGAGTTGTTAAAACAACAGCTTTACCTGAAATCATATCAAACCCTGAAAGATAGTTTTGATTTTGTGTAAAACCATAAGTTAAAGCTATACCCAAAATTAAGCCCAAAGTAAGAATAAAAGGCGCAATCTGTTTAAATTTAATTATAGATACAGTTCCTGATAAAATTAAAATTG
>JAZSNJ010000057.1:0-2198 GCA_045536355.1 Clostridia bacterium
TGAAAGTGCCTGAAGAACACCGACAGATGCCGAGGATGACTGAATTATCGCTGTAAAAATTGTTCCCACCAGAATACCCATAACAGGGTTTGAGAACATTGTAAGCATATTTGTAAAAGTCTGGTTGTCTTTAAGTCCTGAAACTGCATCACCCATTGCTTCCATACCAAACATCAAAATAGCAAACCCTAAAAATATAGTTCCTAAATTTTTTCTCTTGTCATTTTTAGCAGTCATTGTCATCAAAAGACCAATAAGAGCCAAAACAGGTGTAAATGACTCAGGTTTTAAAAGTTTTATTAAAGTCGCTGTACCTTTAATATCTGCTGTACTTAAAAGCCATGCCGTAACTGTTGTGCCTACATTTGCGCCCATAATAATACTGATAGTCTGAGCAAGCTTCATAATGCCTGAGTTAACAAATCCCACAAGCATAACAGTAGTTGCAGACGACGACTGTATAACCGCAGTTACAACAAACCCAAGTAAAAAGCCTTTAATTCTGTTTGATGTCAGTCTTGCTAAAATAGATTCAAGTCTTCCACCCGCAAGTTTTTTAAGGCTGTCCCCCATAAGATCCATACCAAAAAGGAACAATGCAAGCCCACCAATTAAACTAAGTATTGCAAAAATGTCCATAACATATTCCTCGCTTAAAATAAACTAGTTTTACACTCGTTATTTTACCATATTATTACACTGTTTTCAAGACAAATTTATCAATCTACTTGATTTTGTATTAAAAGCATTATATAATTAACAAAGATTTTTAATTAAAAGGTGGAATTTTTATGTTACAATCACTTATGCCTGTAGGTCTTTTAGTTATTTCAAATGTTTTTATGACATTTGCATGGTACGGACATCTTAAATTTAAAAGCACAGCCCTTTGGGCGGTAATCTTATTCAGCTGGGGGCTTGCATTTTTTGAATACATATTCCAAGTGCCTGCAAACCGATTAGGCAGCGAATATTTTTCTGCAGCACAGCTTAAAGTCATACAGGAAGTAATATCACTTATGGTGTTTTCAGTTTTTTCAGTTTTATATCTTAAAGAGAAATTCACCATAAACTATTTTTTGGCATTTCTATGTATTTTAGGAGCAGTATTCTTTATGTTTAAAAAATAAAAAACGCAAACACCTTATATGTCATAATAATCCATATAAGGTGTTTTATTATGGTAAATAATTAGATTAATTAAAATGCTTGTTCAACTATAAACTCTGCCCACACGAAACACTCTTTTTTGTCATCCGCATCTATACTGCAAGTTGAAAGAAAACGATAGGTTCCCGGTTTGCTGACATCATACATATCGGTGAGCCGGTATTCTTTATTAACAGTTTCATTTGCATTCAGCTCGTAACCAATCAGGGTAAAAATATTCTTCTTAATAGAACAATCAACCCACTTTCCATTTTCCAGCCGTTCAATCGAATAGCTATTTCCATATGTAACTCTGTATTCTGTCTTATTATTCCATGAAACAACCAAAGTTGTTATGTCAGAATAAGTACGAATACTATCAATCTCCACAAAAATGCCATCAATATCTGAATACGAAACATTATTTGAAACAAATTGTTTATTTGGCATTGTGTTTAAAACAACTAAACCAACAACACAAGCTATAAAGAAAACTAATACTATAAACTTTCTCATTTTTAGTTCTCCTTTCAGCATCATTCGATATAATCCAACTTTTGTCAAGACTGGATCAAAAACTTTATAAATTAAATAATCATCTCATTAGTTTTGTTTTTTTAACCATAAATTTTATTAACTCAATAACTGAAAATGTTAATACTCCATGCATATATAATCCAAACATAATGCCTGGTCCTTCGCTACCATGAAGGTTTATATTTGAAAGAATAACCCACCATATTACACAAATAACAAGCAGTACGCCAGCCAACAAATATGATTTTGTGCATTTCCAGCAAATCACTCCAAGCACAAGACCACATAATATTGGAACCCCATAAAAGAAAAGAATAAACTGTATTTGTGTCATATTGTCTATCTCCCTTCGACAACATTTCTAGTACATAAAGATTTTATCATAAATCTGGAAAAAAGGCAATAAAATAGGAAAAACTAAGGCGAAATCTTAGTTTTGGCCACGCGCGAGTGAACAAATTTGTAAAGCCAATGTGAAATGGTAATTTAACATTGAGAAATGAAAAAAGAAC